>DAHVZZ010000369.1:0-6234 GCA_027323785.1 Acidobacterium sp.
ACGGAGTTCGACCAGGAGCAGGGATTCAATGGCAAAGATTATCGGTATCGATCTTGGCACCACCAACTCGGTGGTGGCCGTCATGGAGGGTGGCGAGCCCAAAGTCATCGCCAATGAAGAGGGCGGACGGACGACGCCTTCCGTGGTTGCATTCACCAAGTCCGGGGAGCGGCTGGTTGGTCAGGTGGCCAAGCGTCAGGCGATCACGAACCCGGGCAACACGGTCTATTCGATTAAGCGCTTCATGGGCCGCCGCTTCAACGAAGTGAATGACGAAATGAAGATGGTGCCCTACAAGGTGGTTCAGCAGGGCGATCACGTGGCGGTTGAGGCGCAGGGCACACTCTACACCCCGCCGGAGGTTTCGGCGCTGATTCTGCAGAAGCTGAAGAAGGCGGCTGAGGACCATCTGGGCACGCAGGTTACGGAAGCGGTCATCACGGTTCCGGCTTACTTCAACGACGCGCAGCGCCAGGCGACCAAGGATGCGGGCAAGATCGCCGGCCTGGACGTGAAGCGCATTGTGAACGAGCCGACGGCAGCCGCTCTGGCCTACGGTCTGGACAAGAAGAAGGACGAGACCATCGCCGTCTACGACTTTGGCGGCGGCACGTTTGATATTTCGATCCTCGAAGTCGGCGAAGGCGTTATTGAGGTGAAGTCGACGAATGGCGACACCCATCTGGGCGGCGACAACATCGACCAGCGCATTGTGGACTGGCTGATCGAGGAGTTCCGGAAGGACGAAGGGCTGGATCTGCGTTCGAAAGGAAACGAAATGGCTCTGCAGCGGCTGAAGGACGCCGCCGAGCGCGCCAAGATCGAGCTTTCGACCGCGATTGAGACGGAGATCAATCTGCCGTTCATTACCGCGGATGCGACCGGGCCCAAGCATCTGGTGAAGAAGCTGACGCGGGCGAAGCTGGAGCAGCTGGTGGAGGACATCATCCAGCGTTCCATGGAGCCGTGCCGGCGGGCGATGGCGGATGCCGGGGTGGACGCGGCGAAGATCGACGAAGTGGTGCTGGTGGGCGGGCAGACGCGTATGCCGCGCATTCAGCAGCTGGTGAAGGATCTGTTCGGCAAGGAGCCCCACCGGGGCGTGAACCCGGACGAAGTGGTCGCGGTGGGCGCGGCGGTGCAGGCGGGCGTGCTGGCAGGCGAAGTGAAGGACCTGCTGCTGCTGGATGTAACGCCGCTGACGCTGGCCATCGAGACGCTGGGTGGCGTGGCCACGCCGATGATTCCGCGCAATACCACCATCCCGACGAAGAAGACGGAGACCTTCTCGACGGCGGCCGACAGCCAGACGGAAGTGGAAGTCCACGTCCTGCAGGGCGAGCGGCCGATGGCGGCGCAGAACCGGACGCTGGGCAAGTTCAAGTTGAGCGGAATTCCGCCGGCGCCGCGCGGCGTGCCGCAGATCGAAGTGACTTTCGACATCGATGCGAACGGCATTCTGAACGTCACGGCGAAGGATAACGCCACCGGCAAGGACCAGAAGATCACCATCACCTCCTCGTCGGGCCTGAGCAAGGAAGAGGTGGAGCGGATGGCGAAGGAGGCCGAGGCTCATTCCGCTGAGGACAAGGCGAAGCGGGACGAGATCGAATCCAGGAATCAGCTCGACGGACTGATCTACAACATCGAAAAGATGCTGAAGGAGAACGGCGACAAGGTATCCGGCGCGGAGAAGACCGAAGTGGAAACCGCTCTGGCCGATGCGAAGAAGGTTCTGGAAGGCCAGGCAAGCCCGGCGGAGATGAATGCCGCGCGGGAAAAGCTGACGGCGGCTTCGCACAAGCTGGCGGAAGCCATGTACAAGGCCAATGCGACAGCCGGAGCGGCGGGCGGAGTTCCTCCGACGGACGGCGCGGCGGCGGCGGAGGGCGCGACCGAGCAGAAGAAAGACGAGGGAGGCATCGACGCCGAGGACGTGGACGTCGAAGACAAGCACTAATCCCGGGCAATTTTCCGGGCGAATCAACCGGGGCGTGTCCGAACGGAACGCCCCGGAGTTGTCCAGCGTACTTCTTCAGTGAAGAAGGGATAAGCCAGGCGGCAGAAGGAGGGCCAAACCATGACGAACACACTTTGGAAATGCGAGCAGTACCGTGCCGGACAGATCACGAACAAGGTCGTGTTCGACGAGGAGCAGGAGGCGAGCGAGTTTGTGGCCCGAATGAGACAAGTAGAGCCGGACGTCTTCTGGCGCGTGGAGCCAGTGGACGCCCGGCTGATATGGAACTGAGTTAGCCGGCGGATCGCCGGCTGACTCTTACTTCTTCCGCGCTGCTTTGAGCGGCGCGGATTTTTTTGCCTTTGCCGATTTTGCCTTCGCCTTCGGCTTTTCCGCTTTCTCGGCCTTTTCCGCTTTGGGTGCGACGTTCTCCGCCACGCGATCGCCGAGGACGTGCAGCCGGAGGAAGTTGGTGGAGCCGGAGCGCGTGCGAGTGCCGGCGACGATGCCGAGAATCTCCTTCGCCTTCAGGTATCCTCCCTGCTCCAGGATCTCTTCCGCCTGATCCACCATCTGTTCCGTGGTGTGGAGCTTGGGGCACTTGATGGGCTGGACGCCCCAGAGCATCGCCATGCGGTTGATCGACTCATCGACGCTGGACAGCGCGTAGATGGGCGGCTTGGGCCGGTACTTGGAGAGCTGACGGGCGGTGGTTCCGGTTTCGGTGAAGACTGCGATGGCGGCCACGTCGAGGTCCTCGGCGGCGTGCGCGGCGGACTCGCAGATGGTTTCGCTGACCGAGAGGCGGATGCGGCTGGGGTGGGAATCCCACGATTTGGTTTCCCGCAGCTGCATTTCGGTTTCGCTGACGATTTTGGCCATCATCTTCACGGCCTCCACCGGATATTTGCCGGCGGCGGTTTCCGCGGAGAGCATCACGGCGTCGGTGCCGTCGTAGATGGCATTGGCGACGTCGCTGGCTTCGGCGCGGGTGGGGCGCGGGTTCTCGATCATCGACTCCAGCATCTGCGTCGCGGTGATGACGGGCTTCCGGTATTCGGCGGCGCGCCGGATCACATGCTTCTGGATGGCGGGAACCTTTTCGGGGGGGACTTCCACGCCGAGGTCGCCGCGAGCGACCATGACGCCGTCGGCGTTGTCGAGGATGGCTTCGAGGTTCTCGATGGCCTGGGGTTTTTCCAGCTTGGCGATGATCCAGGTTTCGAGTCCCATGGCGGCGACGCGGAACTTGACGTGGCGGACGTCCTCGGCGGTGCGGACGAACGAGACGGCAATGGCGTCCACGCCGTTCTTCATGCCGAATTCGAGATCTTCCTCGTCCTTTTCGGTGAGTGAAGGCACGCGCACGGGAATGCCGGGAAGGTTGATGCCCTTATGCTCGCCCAGCATGCCGCCGTTGATGACCTCGCACTCCACGTCATCGCCGGGGATATCGAGGACGCGCAGTTCGATGAGTCCGTCGGACAGCAGAATGCGCGCGCCCGGCTCCAGATTTTCCGCCAGGGTGGGGAAGGTGGTGGCAATCAGAGTGGAGGTGCCCAGGATGTCGCCGGGGGTGATGGTGAGCCGCTGGCCAGCCTTGAGCTGCACGGGGATCCGGTTTTTGAGGCGGCCGGTGCGGATTTTGGGGCCCTGCAAATCGCCGAGGATGCAGATGTGCTTGCCTTCCTCGCGGGAAACCTTGCGCACCATCTCGATCAGCTTGAGCTTCTCCGGGTGGGTGCCGTGGGAAAAGTTAAGGCGAGCCACATCGAGACCGGCGCGCAGGAGTTCACGAAAGACAGTTTCATTCGAGGACGCGGGTCCGAGCGTACACACAATCTTGGCGCGGCGCGGGTTTTCCCCCAGAAGGCCGGGCCCTGACAGCGAAAAATTCATCCATCCCCCAAAAGCTCGATCAGTTTAGACGGGTTCCAAAATGATTCTATCTTGTGCGGGCGCGGCTTTCACAGCGGCCGGGAAGCGGCGGGGAATTCGGAGGCGCGGGTTCAGACGGAAGCTGCGGTGGTTCCCCGGCGCGCGGGCTTCTCCCCCGAGGGCCGCGGATAGAGCTGGGCATTGAACTCGGCGCCGATCAGGATGCTGAGGGAAACCATGTAAAGCCAGACGAGGGTCGCAATGCCGGCGCCCAGCGAGCCATAGACCACGGAGTAGTCGGCGAAACGGGTCAGGTACCAGCCATAGATCATGGTGGCCACAAACCAGGAGGCGGTGGCGAGGGCCGCGCCGGGCAGAGTTTCCCTCCAGGTGCGCCAGACGGCATGGAAGCGGTCACGTCCCTTATGGCGCGGGCGCGGGATTCCATAGTGATAGACGAGCACCAGCGAGAGGACGCTGGCGATGAGCGCAATGCACCAGCGGACCAGCCGCCAGGCCAGCAGAACATAGAGCCGGATGTTGTAGCCGGAGTTTTCAATCATCCACTGCTCGATGGCGTGGCCGAAGGCCAGGAAAATGGTGGCCGCCGCCAAAGGCAGCACGGTTCCCGGCACCAGCGCCAGAGCGACGGTGCGATCCTGCCAGAAGCTCCGAACCGAGTCGTTCAGTTTGTAGGCGCGCCGGAATCCTTCCATGAGCGAGAGCAGGACGCCCATGGCGGCGAAGACGCTGACGAAGACCGAACCGGAGACGATCCGGACCGAGCGGGCATGGTTGACGATGAAGTAGCTCTGGACCAGCTGCATCGTGTCAGGGGGCAGTACCTGCTGAATGGCCGACTTTACGTCGCTGCGCAGATCGCCGCCGGCGGGCATGGTGGCAAAGACGGTGGTGACCACCAGCAGGGCCGGGAAAATGCTCAGGATGGCGGAGTATGCGGCCGCCTTGGCCACGGAGAGTGCTCCGTTGCCAAACGCGGACCAGAGCGCCTTCCGCAGATTCTGGAGCAGTCGCACCATAGGCCCCATCCAGTGTATCCGCGATCCTTTCCGGGCGGGATTCGCATGGACCCGCGCCGGAGGCCGCCGGATTTACCCGCCCGAACCCCTCCAGCGCTCCAGAAAGCGAGTGACCGAGGCGGGGTTCATTTCGCTCATTTTCTCGAACTGGCCGTTCATCTGGCTGTACAGCAGACGGCCATTCGCATTGAGCACGGCCAGCGCGGGCACGCCCTTGCTGAGCGGAATGCCGTATCGATTCGCGAGGTCCAGGTTGCGGTTGTACTCGCCGATATCGACGTCCACCAGAACGTAGTATCGCGTCAGCAGCTCGATATTACCAGGCAGATGCAGGTAATAGTCCAGCACCTGGCAGTCGCCGCACCAGTTGCCTCCAAAATCCAGCAGCACGCGCTTGTGCTGCCGGGCGGCCCGCGCCAGAGCATCTCCGATCAGCGAGGCGGCGTTGGCACGGGGATCGTAGACCTGGTGGACGTGAAAGGGAGTGATGGCGGCGCTGGTCTCCGGCACCTCCGAGGAGTTGTTGCAGGCCGTGAGGCCAGCCAGCAGGAGGGCAGCGAAAAGCCCCACGGCGGCGCGGAGGCTGGTCAGTCCGGGATGAGGAGATGCGCGTCTCAAAGCAGGTCGATTCCATCGGTACCGGTGGCTATTGGCGGACGCGAAGCTCCAGCGGATCGCCATTCGCACCGGCGTTCAGATCAGCTTCGCATGCGCAATTTCCTCCAGCACGCGAAGGGGCGATACTTCGGGTTTCACCATGGCTTGCGGCGAAACCAGGAACGTCTGTTCCAGCGCATACTGGCCGGCCAGCACGGCATGGGGCACGGTGTCCGTGTAGACCATCCAGCTGGAACCCGCCGGGAACTGAAACGGGTACTTCGGGCATTCCGCCTGCCAGCGAGGATTTTCCTTCAGGAAATTGTGGAAACGCATCATGAAGTCGTCGTAGGGCGATCTTTTGATGGAGGGGATGGCCGCGCCCAGTCCAAGGGCCTTTCCGGCGGATTTGCCCAGCCGCGCCAGGGCTGAGTCGGGCTGGGGCCGAATCTGTTGCGGCGCAAACTGGCGGACGGTTTCCGCAAAGGGGTCGCTGACCACCCAGTCGCGCGTGCGCTCCGGATGGATGTTATTGAAGAAGCGCAGGATTCTGGCGCCGTGGGTGGGCCGGGTGGGGAAGGCATCGGTGTGCAGCAGGTCGTTGCGCCGGCGCTGCGGCAGATCGCGGCCCTGTTCTTCCTGCGGGCGGAAGGAGGCATAATCCAGCGTCCATTTGCTCTGGTAGGGCGCAAGGAACCCGGTCAGAAAAGCGACGACGGACTGGGAATAGCGGCGCATGATGGCATGGAGCTTTTCCAC
>DAHVZZ010000379.1:0-4786 GCA_027323785.1 Acidobacterium sp.
GGGAGCCGTCGCCCAGGCGGCGCAGCCGGCCGCTGCCGCAGCAGTTCCAGTAACCGGGACCACCAGGGTCGCCATTGTCGATTTCCAGCAGGCAGTGGGACGGACGAACGAGTTTCAGCGCGATCTGGCCCAACTCCGCCAGAAGTACGAGCCGCGGGAGAAGGCGCTGCAGCAGCAGGCCGGGCAGATCCAGCAGCTCAAGCAACAGCTGCAGCAGAGCAGCGCCACTCTGACGCCGGAACAGCGCCAGGATAAGGTCAACACCATTGACGACAAAGTGAAATCGTTCCAGCGGTCCGAGCAGGATCTGCGCAGCGACGAGCAGTCGGACACCCAGCAGAAGTTCCAGGAAGTCGGGCAGAAGGTCTTCAACGAGATTTCCAGCTATGCGAAACAGAAGGGCTTTGGCCTGGTGCTGGACTCGAGCCAGCAGACCAGCGGGGTAGTCTACGCCGGGCCCGGCACCGATATCACGGGAGCCATCATCCAGCAATATAATGCGAAGTCCGGAGTCGCGCCGCTGCCTGCTCCGGTACCATCGGCTCCGGCCCCCACCGCCCCTCCGAAGTAGCCAAGAGGGTCATCAAACTTACCTGCAGCCCTTCCCCGCCGGGGAGGGGCTGTTTCGTCTCAACAGGTGTATTCTGGGACTCTTCAGGAAACAATCGAGGCAGGTTCATCCAGGAAACCGAAGGAGTTTGTGAATTCCATGAAGCGTTTGTTGTCAATCGTGTGCGTGTTCGCGTCCGGACTGGGCGCGGGAGCCGTCGCCCAGGCCGCGCGGCCGGCAGTTGCTTCCGCGGTTCCCGTAACCGGCACCACCAGGGTAGCCGTCATCAATTTTCAACAGGCGGTTGGACAGACGAACGAGTTTCAGCGCGATCTGGCCCAGCTCCGGCAGAAGTATGAGCCGCGGCAGAAGGCGCTGCAGCAGCAGGCCGAGCAGATTAAGCAACTCCAGAAGCAGCTGCAGCAGACCAGCGCGAGCCTGACGCCGCTGCAGCGAGAGGAAAAGGTCAACGCCATCAACGACAAGGAGAAGTCGTTTCAGCGGGCTGCGCAGGATCTGCGCAGCGATGAGCAGTCGGCCGCCCAGGAGAAGTTCCAGGAAGTCGAGCAGAAGGTCTTCAACGAGGTCTCCACCTACGCCCATGAGAAAGGGTTTGGGCTGGTTCTCGATTCCGGGCTGCAGACCAGCAGCGTGGTCTATAGCGCTCCCGGAACGGATATGACGGAAGCTGTGGTCAAGGCGTATAACGCGAAATCCGGTATCGCACCGGTCCCTGCTCCGGTTCCGTCGGCGCCGGCGCCCAGCGCGCCTCCGAAGCAGTAGAACGGATCATCGGATGAGCCTGCAGCCCTTCCCTTCGGGGAGGGGCTGTTTTTCTTTCAGGGGGCCGTTGCCGCTTGGCCAATTGGTTGTGGAAAAAAGTGTGGAAGACTTGGTCAGCGACATTTGTTGCCTGATCGGGAACGGTGGATTCGAGGGGGGCGGGGTCAGCGTCCGTAGCCACGCAGAACAGGGAATTCAGCAACATACAGACAGGCGGCCGCGGCGTCCCATGTTTGGTTTGCGAGCCGGAAAAAGCGCGCATCCTTCGGGATTTCCACAGTTCGATGTGACGTTCAGGTTAACAGGATGCGGGAATTGCGGCGTCAGCGGACGATGCCGCGGGCGGATTTCTCTACGAAATCGAGCAGGTAGGCGACATCCGCGGAGTCGCTGCCTTCGCTTCTGATACGGGCGACCGCGTCGGAAACGTTCAGCTTTCCCGCAGAGAGCGCTCTGAGCGCGTGCTGGATGGCGCGAATTCTGCCGGGATCGAATCCCCGCCGCTCCAAACCGATGCGGTTGGCGCCAAAGGCATGTGGGTCGCGTCTGGCCGAGGTGAGGGAAAAGGGGAGCACATCCTGGGTGACGATGGTGCCGCCGCCGATGAAGGCATGGCGTCCGACGCGGCAGAACTGATGCACGGCGCAGAAGGCGCCGACGGTGGCGAAATCCTCCACGGAGACGTGCCCGGCAAGGGTGGCGGAGTTGGCGAGGATGCAGGAATCGCCGACGCTGCTGTCATGTCCGATGTGGGCGTAGGCCATGAGCAGGCAATTGCTGCCCAGGCGAGTCGTTCCGCCTCCGCCTTTGGTGCCGCGGGAGATGGTGACGTTTTCGCGAATGGTGTTGTCGTCGCCGAGGATGGCGGCTGTCGGCTCGTCCCGGTATTTCAAATCCTGGGGAGCGACGCCGACGCAGGCAAAGGGGTGGAAGCGATTTCGCGCTCCGACGGTGAGGTGGCCGTCCAGGACAACATGCGAAATGAGCTCGCAGTCCTCGCCCAGGGTGACATTGGGGCCGACGGTGCAAAAGGGGCCGATGGTGCAGGACTCGGGGACCACAGCACCGGCCGCGACTACTGCGGTGGGGTGAACCTTCAATCCCGGCTCTCTAACTCCGGCGCGGCATCGGCCGGGACTTTGGCTGCGGGAGCCTGCTGCCGCGGGATTAACTGGCACATCACGATTGCTTCGCAGGCCAGCTTGCCATCGACGGTGGCGCGGCCTTCCATGCGGGCAACGCGGGGCTTCCAATTCAGCACGGTCAGTTCGAGGCGCAGCTGATCTCCGGGGACGACGGGGCGGCGGAATTTGGCCTTTTCAATGCCGGTAAAGACCATGAGCTTGTGCTCGCGGTCGGGGACCTCGGGCATGAGGAGCACGCCGCCGGCCTGGGCAATGGCCTCGACGATGAGAGCGCCGGGCATGATGGGGAAGCCGGGGAAATGGCCCTGGAAAAAGGGCTCGTTGATGGTGACATTTTTCAGCGCCACAATTCGCTTTTTCCGCTCGACTTCGACGACGCGGTCAATGAGCAGAAAGGGGTAGCGATGAGGCAGGATGCCCATAATATCGCCGATCTCCAGCACCTGCCGGCCGTCCAGGAAGGGATTTTCGTTTTCCATAGGTCGCAGCCGAGATTATAAATCGACAGACGCCGGATGCAGACCGGTATTGGGTTGGGGAGGTTGTTGCGGCTACCGGAGCGCGAGGACGGCCAGCAGCAGTGCGACCGGCATCGCCACGATTCCCACGCGAAGAAAGGTCCATGCGGAAACCTCCTCACCTTCGCGGCGCAGCGCCATGAGCCAGAGGATGGTCGCCAGCGAGCCGGTGACGGACAGATTGGGCCCGAGGTCCACGCCCAGCAGGGCGGCGTGGGCGAGCAGGCCCGTGTGTCCCATTTGGCGGAGAGCCGACCCGGCAGCCAGGCCAACGGGCAGGTTATTCATGGCATTGGAGGCTAAAGCCGCGGAAAAGGCGGCGCCAGCGCGTCCCCAGAGATTGCGATCCGCAGCCAGGAGGGTTACACCGGCACGGACCAGGCGCATCAGACCGGCGCGATTGAGGGCCTCGACGATGACGAAAAGCCCGGCCACGAGGGGCAGGATGCTCCAGGAGATCCGCGGCAGGGCGTTCCGCGGCGCAGCCCGATCGCGCAGGGCGACCAACCCCATGGTCGCCAGCGCCGTTGCGAGGGTCGGAGCGCCGAGCGAGAGGCCAAATCCGGAACACACCAGGAGAACGGCAGCCGAGAGGCCGATTCCGCACAGAGCGAGCCAGCCGGCGGCGGGAAGCCGGCCAGGGGGACCTGTCTGAGCCGCATTTCCCGCAAGAGGACGACGGAAGAGCAGGCGCAGGCAAAGAAACGTGGCGGCAAGGGAGGCAAGCGAGGGCAGCAGGAAAAAGCGCAGCCATTGACCAAGGGGAGGGAGGTGGGCGCCGAAGACGACAAGATTGGCGGGATTGGAGATGGGCAGCAGAAAGCTGGCCGCGTTGGCCACGAGCGCGCAGGCCATGAGATGCGGGAGAGCTTTGACCCGTGCGCGGCGGGTGACCGCGAGGACCGCGGGGGTGAGGACCACAGCGGTGGCGTCGTTGGAGAGGAACGCGGTGATGGCCACTCCGACGCCGAAGACCCAGAGGAACAGCCGAGCGGCCGAGCCCTGGGCATGGCGCACGGCGAGATCCGCCACCCAGTCGAAGATGCCTTCTTCCCGAGCGAGCTCGGAAAGGAGCATCATTCCGACCAGGAACATGCAGACGTCAGCGGATTCCGCGACGGAATGGGCCGCAGCGGACGCCGTAACAAGGCGTGCGGCCACCAGCAACAGAGCTCCCCCGCTGATCCAGAGCCACTCGGCAATGCCCCACGGCCGGACGAGCATCAGGCCGATGCTCGCCAGCGAGAGGATCCAGATAAGAATATGGGGCATTGGGAAAAAGGAAAGACCGACTCCCGCTTTCTGTGCTCGACTACACTATAGCTGGACTGTCCAAGACCCTTGAGGCGCCCAGTCTCACATCACCCACGTAAAAGGGTCAGGAGTAGACATCATGGCAGCATCGCACCGACTCTACTACGACGATGCGTTTGTCCGGGACTTCACGGCGCGGGTCACGGATGTGCGTGAGCACGGGCGCTCCAGCGGGGAAGCCGTCTGGCAGATTGCTCTGGACCGAACGGCGTTCTATCCCACGAGTGGCGGCCAGCCCTTCGATACAGGGGCGCTGCGCGCTACTTCGCCTGGCGGAGCGGAACTGGAAATCCAGGTGGAGTCGGTCGAAGAGGACGAGGCCGGGGAGGTATGGCACTTTGTCCGCAAGCCGCTGGCTGCCGGTACTCACGTTGAGGGGGAGATCGACTGGCCGCGGCGACTGGATCACATGCAGCAACACACCGGGCAGCATCTGCTTTCCGCGGTTCTGCTGCGCGAAATTCATGCGCCCACGG
>DAHVZZ010000413.1:0-5763 GCA_027323785.1 Acidobacterium sp.
ATTGCCTGCCGCATCGGCGGCAATGGCCCACGGGCCCTTCCATCCCGTGCCCACAGCCACGGGATTTCCAAACCCGGTCGCAGGGTTATAAGCCAGCTCGTAGACCTGGCCGGGCGTCGTGGGGTAGTTGCCAGCATCAGCGACCCAGAGATTGCCGCTGGGATCGACAGCGACGCCCGTGGGATAAACATAACCACTGATCGGGGCGGGCAGAGTAAGGGGAGCGCTGTAGGCCCCGCCGCTCAGTGTCATCCTGGAGACCTTCGCGGCCTGAGCGTCGGCAACATACACATTTCCGTTGCTGTCGGTGGTGATGGCTTCCGGGCCAGTGAAGTGCGTGGCATCCACGATGCTGGTCATACCGCTATAAGAGGCAGCCTGTGCCTGAACCGGCGTGGCGCTTCCGCACAGCAGAGCCAGCATCGCCACGACTGGCACGAATCGTGCGACTCCCCGGCCGAAAGAACGGAAATAGCTAAAAAGATACTGGGCGTTCTGGCATCCAAGAATAGATTTCATCAAAGGTATCTCCCGCGAAGACGGGCGTTCCTGGTCAGGGGAAGGCTTCTTCGCTGCTGGCAACGACGGAATTGCATGAGGTCGTTTCCCTTCACCACGCCTGTCTGGTGAGGATGAAACACCTGATAACTTGCGGCGACAATGGCACACGGGTGCCCAATTTCACAGCTCCGTGGCCCACGCGTAATTGGCACGGAGTTACTCAGTGCGCGATACAGGTAACAACTATGGCGAATGCTGGAGGGCGACCGGCATTGCATGAGATCTCTCGAAGCAGCGCTTACAGATTCGGAGCGCGGTGTTCCGCGACCGCCGCATGGCCGCCGAGGCTCGCCGCCTGCAGGTCTACTGCCGCGCGCAGGCGGCGCTGGAAGCGGAAACGATAGGCCGCGCGCAACACCGGATTTGTGAAGTAGATCTGCGCCATCGGCAAAAGGCTGGGTCTTCCTCCGAAGCGAGTCAGAAATAGATAGCGGCTGCGTTTTTGTTGTTCCGACAATGGCGCGCCAGACAGCAGCGAATGGGCCATGGAGCGATCGAACGCTGCAAAGTCACATCGCCGGCAGCCGTGTTCCCGCGCCCACTGGACGGCCTGGCAGATGAGCCAGTCATTCGGCTTCAGTTCGCTGCCGGGTGGGGCCGCTCCGATCTTCCAGAGGGTGGCCGTCGCGCCAAACAAAATGACGAGGAGCCCGGCGATCGTCCTGCCCTGCGCCTCGGCGAGATAGAGCCGGATGTTTCCCGAAGGCGATGCAGCGTCCCAAAGCGCTCGCAGGTGGGCAAGCCGCGACGGGCTGGGATTGACATGCTGGCGACGGCAGGTTCCGCGCATCAGCGCAAAAAAATCCTCCAGATCGGCCTCGCCGCCGTGACGGATCACGATTCCCGCGGCGATAGCGCGGCGCACGCCACGGCGCGTGGTGCGGCTAATGGCGGCGTCGAAGGGCTCGGCATCGTTGTCGAGATCGATGAGCCATGTTGCGTCGTTTACGCTCATCAGAAAATCCGGGAGGAAGCCGCGGGCCGCGAGCGCCTCGGGGATTTGCCGGCACAGATCGGGGGGCTGAACAACGACGGCAGCCAGGCCCTGCTGACGGATCACCGTCTGCAGTGTCTCGATCGTGAATTGAGCGGTCCACTTCCGGCCGGGTGCGACAACCGGCCCCTTGCTCACGTATCCGACGCAAACCCGGCCACCCAGGGCGGAGCGCACCAGGATTTGAAAACCAGCGACGATGACGCCGTCCGCAGTGATGACGACGCGCAACGGTGCCCAGCCCTGGGCGGCTTTCGCTGCTGCCCAGAAACTCGCCTGCTGAAACTGGCCCAGGGGAGTCAGCTCGAGGAAGCGGTCCCATGCGGGATCCCGAGGCTCGAAGGAAAGCCAGGCGGTGATCCGCTCACCGACCTCATAACTCTCCGCTATCTTCCGATCACCGCGATGCAATCCGCTGGCTTCCGCGGCATCGGCTTCCGGTACTGTCATATCGCCCTGGCAGGTTATGCGTTAAGCCGCTCCAGAAAGCGCGCCAGCCGTGGGCTTTCAAGCAGGCGATGCGCGCCGGTCCGGAGGAGCAACTGCGGCAGCGGGCTGAGGAACTGATACCAGGTGTCGGGCAAAACGAGCGGTGCGCCCGAGAAGCCCAGCTTGAATTTGCTTGGCCCCGAGACGCTGGTCCAGCCGACGGGGGATCCGCTCAGCAGGCGCTCCGCGAGTTCGCGCTCAATGCCCATATCTTCAAACCAGCGAAAGCCGTTGCGCTTGGCCCAGCAGATCGCCTCCCATTCGAGGAGGTCGTTAGGTTTGCGTTCGCGGAACTCTCCTGTCCAGCCGGCCTTCCATGCACGGACGGTATCGCCAAAGGCGAACGCCAGCAGAGCCGCCACGGGCTGCCTGTTGGTTTCGGCAAGAAACAATCGGACCCAGCCGCGAGGAGCAAAGGCGCTCCAGAGGTTTTCAAAGAAGTCCTTTTCCGGAGGAGTGGGCGAAACGCCGAGTCTTTCGCAGAGAACCCACAGCAGCAGGCGAAAGGTTTCCACGTCGTCGGCTCCGCCTTCGCGCACGGAAACTCCGGTGCGCTGCGCTCGCCGAATGTGCTGACGAGCCTGTTTGCGCAGGCGGTCGTGAAGGGCATCGATATCTCCGGCAAGATCCATCAGCAGCGTGGCGGTCATCACGTGTCCGGGTGGCAGTGTTTCCGGCTTTCTCCGGAATCCGCGAGCGGACAGCGCGGGCTCCAGAGCGTTGCCGTCGTATGGAGGGGCGATGGCGAGGTAGCTGACGTTCTGTTTTCGCGATGCGCGGCAGATCTCGTCGATCATCCGTTCCCTGAGGCGGACGCTGCCGGAGCGATCGATGGGACCGCGCGAAACATAGGCTACTTTGTAACCGCCGCGAAGGCTCCTGACGAGGACCTGCGCGCCGGCCACGATCCCGCCTGCGTCGGAAAGCGTGACACGGAAGGGCTTCCATCCGTAGGAAGCCTTCACCTGCGACCACAGGCTGGTTTGCTCGTGGAATCCACTAGGGCAGCTCTCGACAAACCGGTCCCATTCGTCATCGTGCAGGCCATTGCCAACGCGGAGGGCGAACTTATCGCTGTCGGCGGTGACATTGCGCTGGAAGGGCATGGATATCTCGATCATTGCGAAGAGAGGGTGTGGAGGAAGGCGGCAGGGCCTGGCCAGCGACGGTCTGGAGCCGGAGACAAGATCAGGCGGCGCGAAAACCGGAGATGGAGGGGCGAGGAGTGGAGCCTTCCGCAGCGGAACGTGACCCGCGGCAGGCGTACTGTTTCATTCCGCGCGCGGCTCGCAGGTATTCGCGAGCGATGCTCATTCTTTCCAGGGCGATCACACGCAGGGGAAATCCGCGGCGGAGGCGAGTTGAGTATGCCAGCGAGGAAGCACCGTAGACCAGCCACCATCGCAGGTAATTGAGGATACACGCCGCTCGGGCCAGCAGGGGATGCCGATTGAATCTGGCAGCCTGCGGGACCGAACGGCGAAACGGCCGCAGGCGGAGCCACGCAATTTGAGCAGCGAGGCGCGCGCGGTCGAGAGCCACATCTGGTTCCAGCAGTTCCGGCTGGACGCGATGCCCGGCTACAGCTTCGCTGGATGCGATTCCGGAACAGCCATTCTCGAGCAGGTCCAACTGAAAGTCGGGCTCGGTGAGCCAGATATCCCTGAATCTCCGCCCGGAAGCGAGGACGCGGGAGCGAAACCAGAAGTGGCCGCCGGGAAACCACTGGCCATCACGCAACACGCGATCGCGATCGCCCCACTCGACGCACGAGAGCACCCCGTGGCGAATCGCCGGACTTCTGGCCCACCTGGGTACAGGAACGTTCGGCCACACGACAACCGTATCACCGGTGAAGAGGTCGGCGTGAGGCCAGCGTCGGCAAATCGCCGCGACCGCCTGCAACCAGTCGGCACGCACGCTGATATCGTCATCGAGAACGGCGACGATAGAGCCGAGTTTCGCTTCGTTCATAGCCCGATTGAGGGCGTGGCTCTTGCCGTATACACCCTGCGCGGGCTCGTACAGATAGCGGAGCGCCAGGCGGTCCGCGAAGGCGAGCGAGACGTCCCGCGCGTGGTCGAATCCGCCGTTATCCACAACGATCACTTCGGCAGCGAGAGCAGCTCGATCAGCGGCAGCGAGGTGCTCCAGCGTGATCCGCAGCGACTCCGCGCGATTGCGCGTGCAGATGACGACCGAGATGGATAGCTGGTCTGTCGCGCGACTGTTCGACTCAGAGATATCCATAGATGCGATCCCCCAGCCATGCCGTCACGGCAAGCGGCGTGCGACGCCAAATCATTCCTGCCAGCGCCGCAGGAGCGTGCTCCGCCTTCTCGGAAGTCCCGTCGACAACCGGATCATCGGGATAGTAGTACCGGTAGAGGCGCATGGGCTCGGCGCCCCATTTGGTTTTAAACCGGGCGAGGTTGTCGTCGCCCTCCGGCACTTCGCCAAGATCGACAAAGCCGTATCCTTCCCGGCTGGCGTCCTGAATAGCCTGCCAGAGGATTAAATCGTTGGGCCGCAGTGCGAACTCGCTGGACGGGGAGGCGCCAAAGGCGTAAGTCACGGTGTTTCCGAAGAAGAAGAATATGTGGCCGCCGATCAGCCGCGATCCCGCATCGGTGTGGTGCTCGGCGACCAGGAGACGCATCATTCCGCGCGGCCGCATCAGTTCCCACATGGCAACAAAGAGGCGATAGGGCCGGGCGGCGACGAGGTTGCGGCGCATGGTCTGGAGATAGAAGCCATACCACGTGCGCAGCTCCGCCTCGCTCTCGGCGAGACGAACGCGAACGCCTTTGGCAACTCCCCTGTTGATCCCTCGCCTGATGGTCGCGCGGTTCTGGCCATCGGGGATCGTGTAGACCGCTCCGGGAACTCCGGCAAGGCGCACCACAAAGCGGTCGCGCCAGGGCTTTCCTGCAATGCGATTGACCCCGTCGCTCAGCTCCTTTCCGCACGCCTTAATCTGGAGACGAATGCGAGGCTCAGCGGCGGTTTTCCGCACCGCCTCGCGCAGCAGTTTCGCCGTCACGGACGGATGGAGCGACAGCGGCCCGGCGAGCGGCGTCCGGGGCAGAGAAGAAAGACGCGGGCCGGTGAGCAGACGGTCACCGCTGAAAGGAAGGCCGCGCGTGTAGAGGAGCGGCAGAATCCCCAGCAGCGAGCCATCGGGATCTTCGCAGGCGAGATAGGCGGAGCGCCTTCGGTATTCGCGCTCCAGCGCCTTGAGCCAGACAGGATGGTGGTAGATGGTTCCATCCGGATGACCGGCGAGAAAGGCTTCCCACCGCGGATCTTTCCATGGATCGACTTCGACAACACGCGCTTTTTCGGAACAGTCGGCCGGCATCAGTGTGTATTCCTGTGTGAAGTATTAGTGCGCATCCACGGCGCCCGGTTTGGCGGCACGGCGGAGTTTGCCCTCAAGATCGTGGCCGCTGAACTGCCGCGTGGAGAGGCGGTCGATCAGGTCGAGGTACTCCTGTCTTTTCGTGTTCCATCCGTGATGCTGGACGTAGGCGAGGCCATGCGCGATGAGCGATTCCCGCAGGTTGCGGTCCTGTGCGACTTCGCACATGGCTTCGGCCATCGCCGCCGTGTCGCCCGAAGTGAAGAACCGCACCGTTTCATCGTCGAAGTAATAGCTGTCGATTTTCGTCCGCGAAACAACGACCGGAACTCCCTGCGACATGAACTCCATGATTTTG
>DAHVZZ010000424.1:0-6079 GCA_027323785.1 Acidobacterium sp.
AACGTGAACCAGCCCATCCTGGTGAACCCCGATATCCACGAACGCTCCAAACTTCGTCACGTTCGTCACCACGCCCTCCAGCACCGCGCCGGGCTGTACGTCGGCGATCTCGCGGACGGTATCGCTGAAATTGGGCGCCACAAACTGGTCGCGCGGATCGCGTCCCGGCTTCTTCAGCTCCTCCAGAATGTCGTTCAGCGTAAACGTGCCCGCCGCCACATGGCTTCGGTCCAGCTTCTCCAGCAGCTGCGGATTGCGGATCAGCTCGCCCACCGGCGTCTGCAGCGCTCCCGCAATCTCTTCCACAATGGCATAGGATTCCGGATGCACCGCCGTGGCGTCCAGCGGCTGATCCCCGCCCCGAATGCGCAGAAATCCCGCCGCCTGCTCGAACGTCTTCGGCCCAATGCCGCTTACCTCGCGCAGTTGGGCCCGCGACCGGAAGCGCCCATTTTCGTCGCGGAACGCCACGATATTCAGGGCAATTCGCTCCGAAATGCCGGCCACATAACGCAGCAGCGTCCACGAAGCCGTGTTCAGATCGACGCCCACCCGGTTCACGCAGCTTTCAATCACCGACTCCAGAGACTGCTGTAGCTGCCGCTGATCCACGTCGTGCTGGTATTGCCCCACGCCAATCGATTTGGGGTCCACCTTCACCAGCTCCGCCAGCGGATCCTGGAGCCGCCGCGCGATGGAAATCGCTCCGCGCACCGTCAAATCCAGATTCGGAAACTCCTGCCGCGCAACCTCCGAGGCCGAATACACGCTCGCTCCCGATTCCGACACCGTCACGCGGAAAATCCCCCCCAGCTGCTTTTCCTGGAGGGAATCCCGCACAAACGCGTCGGTTTCGCGCGATGCCATGCCGTTGCCGATCGCAATCGCACGCACGTTGTAACGCTGCAGCATTGCCGCCAGCTTCTGGCTGGCTTCCGTCGTCCGCCCGGTGTGCGGATAAATCACATCGTCCGCAAGAAATTTGCCCGTCTCGTCCACCACTGCGACCTTGCAGCCGGTACGCAGCCCCGGATCGATGCCCAGAACCCCAATCGGGCCCGCCGGCGCGGCCATCAGCACGTGCTGCAGGTTCTCGCGGAAAACCTGAATGGCATCGGTATCTGAACGGCGCTTCAGCTCCAGGCGCAGCTCGCCCTGGATCGACGAGTTCAGCAGCCGCTTCCAGCAGTCCTCAATGGCCAGGTTCAGCTGCGGCGTCCAGTCGCCCTCCTTCCGCAGAATGTGAGAGCGCAGCAGCCCCAGAACCCGCGACTCGTCCACCTCCATCAGCCAGTAAAGGACGTTCTCCGCCTCGCCCCGCCGAATCGCCAGCATCCGGTGCGAGGGGATGGTCTTCACCGGCTCCCGATACTCGTAGTACATCCGGAACTTTTCCTGCTCGTCTTTCGCATCCAGCGCCTTGCGGCTGACGATCGTTCCCTCCTCGTAGAGCAGGTGCCGAGCCGCCTTGCGCACTTCGGCGTTCTCGCTGATCGTCTCCGCCACAATGTGGCGCGCGCCCTCCAGCGCATCGGTCGCCGTGGCCACTTCCTTTTCCGGATCCACCAGCGATTCCGCAATATCCATCAGCGACAGCGGACCCGATTCCTGCGTCCAGATGTACGAGGCCAGCGGCTCCAGTCCCCGCTCGCGGGCAATCGTGGCCTTCGTCCGCCGCTTCGGACGCCACGGCAGGTACAGGTCTTCCAGTTCCGTGCGATCCAGCGTCGCCAGAATGCTTGCCTTCAGCTCGTCCGTCAGCTTTCCCTGTTCGGCGATCGAGCTCAGGATCGTCTCCCGGCGCGCCGTCAGTTCGCGGAAATACGCAAGCTTCTCCTCGATGTCGCGGATTTGCACTTCATCGAAGTTTCCGGTCGCTTCCTTGCGGTAGCGGGCAATGAACGGGACGGTCGAGCCTTCATCCAGCAGCCCGATCACGGCGTTCACGCCGGCGAGCGGTATGTTCAGCGTCTGGGCAATGTGCAGGAGGAGCGAAGAATCCAGGGGTTGGGGGTCCATTCCTCGATCATGGTAACCAGAGCCGATGAGGAAAAGTGAGCCGTCATTGCGGGATCGGATTCCCCGCGGCCGCAATCAGCACGGCTGTCCGCCCTTCCAGGCGACATCGCTCCGCGCAAATAAAACTGCCGCGCCGGTTGATGAACCCGCGCGGCAGTCTGGTTTCCTGCGACCTCAGAAGTGGTACGCGATGCCGATCACCGGATCGTAGATGTTGTAGTACACGTCGGTGTTCAGCTGGCCGCCCGGATAGTTGAAGGTCGGCGTCTTCACGATAATGCCCCGGTACTCGGCACGAATGTCGAAGCTGGGGCTGATTTCGTAGGCGATGCCCGCTCCGTACAGTCCGCCAATCTCTGTCTGGCGGCTGATCTGGTAAGTCTGGGTCTCCGCGTCCGCGATGGGCGAGAACATCACCGCCGCGATGCCGGCTTCGATAAACGGATTGAAGTTCCGGTAGTTGAATGTGTACACGTAAGCTCCCGAGACTTCCTGGAAGCGGTCGTGAATCACATAATTGCCCGCCGGAAACAGATAGTGCTGCAGATTCTGGTTGTACTGGTAATTCAGTTCCATCGCGCCATGAGGCGTAAGGTCATAGCGATAGCTGCCCAGAATACCGTAGATCCCAACCGTGGAATGGAGATCGACGCCATTTCCTGACACAAAGGGGGCCATGATGGCGGACTCGCTCACGCTGACATCCTGACGGCTCTCCTGGGCGATACAGGTCGCCGCCGTCAGCGGCAGCAAAAACAAAAGCAGGAACAGCGATTTCTTCATTCGTCGGTCAACCTCATACAACCACCCTCGGCTTAGACCGCGCCGCGCAAACTTCGGCGCAGCCGGACCCCTCAGGCTCCGTAAAATTGCAAACATCGAGGGGATGTCTACCTGGTCATTGTACCTGCCGCGGGCAATTTCCACAGCCTCTCAGCTGAGTTCCTGCACCTCGGATACTCGATTTTGCCGATCCGGTCGCTCCGTACGGAAGGTGAACGGCTGCCCCCGCTCGGTCGCCAGCCGTCGAATGGCCGAAAGAAACGCCTGCCCCGCGTGAGACAGCGTTGCCTGCGAGCGATAAACCAGCCACAGCTGCCGCTCGATCTTCAGCTCCGGCACCGCCACCTGCACCAGATCGCCCCGCTCCAGTTCCGGCTGCACCGTCAGCCCCGGAACCAGCGCCACTCCGTTTCCCGCCGCCACAAAGCGCTTGATCGCCTCCAGGCTCGGCAGTTCCACCCCCATCTTCAGAGGTGTCTGGTGCCGGGCGAAGGTTTCAATGATGCGCCGCCGCAGGGGCGACGCCACTATATGCGCAATAAAGTTCTGCTCCCCCAGCTCGCGAATCGACAGCTCCCGGCGTCCGGCCAGCGCATGGCCCGGCGCCACCACAAATGCCACCGAGTCCGTATAGACCGCAATTGACTGCAGCCGCTCGTTCTCCGGCTGGAACGACAAAATCCCGAACTCCGCGCCCCGCTCCAGCAGCAGCTCCGGAATCTTGCTCGCCAGCGACCGCTGCACCATCACATCGATCCGCCCATGCGACTGCCGGAACGCATCCAGCACCGGCAGCAGCCACAGACACGTATATTCGTTCGCCGCCACGGTCAGCCGTCCGCGCTCCAGCGAGCGCAGCTCCCCCAGCGCCGTCACCGCCTCCGCCCGCAGCCGCAGAAGCCGCTCCGCATACCCCCGCAGCAGCTCGCCCGCGGCGGTCGGCGTACCCTCCCGCGAGGTCCGCTCAAACAGCGGCTCTCCCACTTCTTCTTCCAGCTTCCGGATGGCATGGCTGACCGCCGGCTGCGTCCTCCGCATCCGTGCGGCGGCCCGCGAAAACCCCCGCTCCTCCGCCACCGCCAGAAAAGTCTCCATCTGATATAGGTCCATGCTGCCGCTTCAATCTCCGCACTCAGCATACATGAATTGTTTTTATCGAAAAGCTAAGAATTACAAATTTGCTTTATGCTCCGCCCTTTGCAAGACTGTATCTTCGGGGCGCAAAATGGCTTCCGGGGATACCGATGACCCAGAATCGTATTCACTTTTTTGACACCACGCTGCGGGATGGCGAGCAGTCGCCCGGATGCAGCATGACCCATCATGAAAAGCTGGCCCTGGCGCACTCCCTCGCCGATCTCGGCGTCGACATCCTCGAGGCCGGTTTTGCCATTGCCTCCGACGGCGACTTCGCCGCGATCTCCGCCATCGCCGCCGAAATTCGCGGACCCAAAATCGCCTCTCTCGCCCGCGCCCGCCGCGAGGACGTCGAGCGTGCGGCCCAGGCGGTGGAGAAGGCCGCGCGCCCGCGCATCCACGTCTTCCTGGCCAGCTCCGACATTCATCTTCAGTACAAGTTGAAGATGACCCGCGCCGAAGCCCTCGAGCAGGCCGCCAAAATGGTCGCCCTGGCCCGTTCCTATGTCGACGACGTGGAGTTTTCTCCCGAGGATTCCACCCGGACCGATCCCGAATTCCTCTGCCAGTTCGTCGGCGCAGCCATCGCCGCCGGCGCTACCACCATCAACCTGCCGGACACCGTCGGCTACGCCACGCCGGAAGAGTACGCGGCCATGTTCGCCATGATCCGCGAACGCGTCCCCGGGGCCGACAACGTGATCCTCTCGACCCATTGCCACAACGATCTGGGCCTCGCCGTCGCCAATACCCTGGCCGCGGTTCGCGCCGGAGCACGCCAGATCGAGTGCACCATCAACGGCATCGGCGAGCGCGCCGGCAACGCCGCCCTCGAAGAGATAGCCGCCGCCATCCACGTCCGCGGCGACGCCTATCCTTATCAGCACAACCTCAGGCTCAATCAACTGTATCCCGCCAGCCAGAAGCTCTCGGAGACCATCAGCTTCGGACCCGCTCCCAACAAAGCCGTCGTGGGCGCCAACGCCTTCGCGCATGAGGCTGGAATCCACCAGCACGGTGTGCTCTCCAACCCTCTGACCTACGAAATCATGACGCCGGCATCCGTGGGCGTCCCGACCAACCGCATGGTGCTCGGAAAGCATTCCGGCCGCCACGCGCTGCGGTCCCGTCTGGAAGAGCTGGGATACCGTCTCTCCCCGGCCGATCTCGACACTGCCTATCGCGCTTTTACTGAACTGGCCGACCGCAAGAAGGCCATCTACGACCAGGATCTGATCAACCTCGTAGCGCATCATCGCCGTCACGAGGATCTGATCTCCGCCGAACCGGCGGTCAACTAAGCCATCGGTCGCACCGCGGCCGGCTCAATCTCCCGTCTCGTGGACGGTTAAGGGAATTCATGACGAAGAAGCTGAAGATTCTCATTGTTGCCGGCGACGGCATCGGGCCGGAAGTCACCGGCGAAGCGGTTCGGATCCTCAAATCCGTGGCCGAACTCGGCGGCTACGACTTCCAGTTCCGCAGCGAGCTCATCGGCGGAGTCGCCATCAAGGCCGAAGGCACTCCCCTCCCGAAAAAGACCCTCGACGCCGCTCTCGAAAGCGACGCCGTCCTCCTCGGAGCCGTCGGCGGCAACGAATTCAACAGCCTGCCGCCCAGCGAGCGCCCGGAAGCCGGCCTGCTCCAGATTCGCAACGCCCTCGGCGGCTTTGCCAACCTGCGTCCCTCCTTCGCATGGCCGGGTCTGGGCGCGAACTCGCCCCTCCGCCCCGAGGTCGTAGAAGGCGCCGACATCCTTTTTGTCCGCGAGCTGCTCGGCGGCCTCTACTTCGGCCAGCCCCGCCAGTGGGATAAGGAAGCCAACGCCGCATGGAACACCATGCGCTACACCCGCGACGAAGTCGCCCGCGTAGCCCGTGTGGCCTTCGATCTCGCCGCGAAGCGCCGCAAAAAGCTCACCTCCGTCGACAAGGCCAACGTTCTCGAAGTCTCCCAGCTCTGGCGCGCCACCGTCACCGAAATCGGCAAGCAGTATCCCGAGGTGACCCTTGAGCACCAGTACGTCGATGCCATGGCCATGCACCTCATGAACACCCCGCGCAACTTCGACGTGGTCCTCACGGAAAATCTCTTCGGCGACATCCTCTCCGACGAGGCCGCCGTCATCACCGGATCGCTC
>DAHVZZ010000433.1:0-3300 GCA_027323785.1 Acidobacterium sp.
CTGGAACAGATCACCACCGGAATCGGATGCTGGCTCATCAGCTTCTTCAGAAAGGTGATCCCATCCATGCGCGGCATCTCGATGTCCAGCGTGATGACATCCGGAAGCCGCTCCGCAATATGATGAGCCGCTACGAACGGATCGCTGGCTGTCGCCATCACCTCGATCTCCGGATCCAGCGAGAGCAGCCGGCTGAGCGTCTGTCGCACCACCGCCGAGTCGTCCACCACCAGAACTGTCACTTTGGACTTTGCCGATTCCACCGTTGACTCCCCGCGCTATTCCCTTCCGCCTTCCTTCCGATACAAAGCCGGAGCCATCGGAGTTACCGGCAGGCTCATGCCGTGCAGCGTCTCCGAATGCCCGACAAACAAATATCCCCCCGGAGCCAGGCAACGGCAGAGCTTCCCCAGAATCGCTTCCTGCGTCTGCCGGTCGAAGTAGATAATCACGTTGCGGCAGAAGATCGCATCCGCCTTTTCGCCCAGGCCGTAGTCTCCGTCCATCAGGTTCAGCCGCCGGAATTCAATCAGCCGCCGCAGCTCCGGAACGATCCGGAAGCGGCTCCCCGCCTCCCGGCTGCGCATCGTGTACTTCCTGCGCAGCGTCGCCGGCACTGCATCCGCCGCCTCTCCCTGGTAAATCCCCACTTCCGCGCGCGCCAGCACCGCCGTCGAAATGTCGGTCGCCAGAATGCGAAAGCTGAACCACGGACGCCCCTCCGCATACTCGCTCAGCACCATCGCCAGCGTGTACGGCTCCTCACCCGTCGAGCAGCCCGCGCTCCATACCAGCAGCGGCCTGCCTTCACTCCCGGCGGTTAGATTCGGCAGCGCCTGCTGCGTCAGCCATTCGAAATGCCGCGGCTCGCGAAAGAAATCCGTCTTGTTCGTCGTGAGCGCGTCGATGAAATGAATTTTCTCCTCGCGCATGCCTTCGCGCCCAAAGAGGTATTCGCAGTACTTCGAACAGGACTCCAGCTGCAGCGCCCGCAGCCTGCGCCGCAGCCGCGCCTCCAGCATCGTCTTCTTTTCCGGCCCCAGCCGAATGCCGGCTTCCGCATAAATCAGGTCGCGCAGCTGCGCAAACTCCCGGCTGGACAGCGTCTCTCCTCTCGTCTCCATCGCAGGCCCGGGACGCGGGATCGCCGCGCCCCACCTTCCTCAGCCCCGTCTCAGGCTGCCGTTTCCGCTTCCTGGCCCCGCAGAGCCGCCATGTCCTCGGCCGAAAACACCCGGTCGATGTCCAGAATCATGATGAACTGCGTCTCGCGCTTGCCCATCCCGCGAATAAATTCCGTGTGGATGCGCGTGCCGATGCGCGGGGCCGGCTGAATCTGTTCCGGCTCCAGGTCGATCACCTCCTCCACGGAATCGGCCAGCGCGCCGATCACCGTCGACTCGTTGTCCAGCTTCACCTCCGCCACAACAATGCAGGTGTTGCGCGTGCTCTCCGTCTTCGCCATGCCGAAGCAAAGCCGCAGATCCACCACCGGCACCACCGTCCCCCGCAGATTGATCACCCCGCTCATGAACTCCGGCGTCCGCGGCACCGCTGTGATCGTCGTCAGGTCCAGCACCTCGCGCACCTTGGCCACATCGAGGGCAAAGCTTTCCCTGCCCAGCCGGAAGGTCAGATACTGCCGCGCTTCCGTAATCGCACTCTCATTCATCGCTTCATTCCTCTCGCTTGTTGAGGCCGGGCCGCCCGCAGGCGGCCCCCCATCGCCGCTCAGTAGCGCTCGAATTCACCATCCAGGCTGTCGTGCTTGTCGCCCATCTTCAGATGAACCCCGGCCTTCGCCAGCACCTTCTCCCGCAGGGCGTGATTGTGGCCGTTCGCCTTCCCCTCCGCCGCTTCCGCCGGCCTGCCCGCCTGAGCGGCCGCGGGACGCGCCTTCGTGCCGCCGCCTCCCTTCGTCTGGAAGAAGGTGAGCGAGCTCACCAGCTGCTCCGACTGGCCGGTCAGCTCTTCGGTCGTCGACGCCATCTCCTCCGCCGCCGAAGCATTCTGCTGAATTACCTGCTCCAGCTGCTGCAGTGCCTTGTTGATCTGCTCCGAGCCGGTATCCTGCTCCCGGCTCGCCGCCGAAATCTCCTGCACCAGCTCGGCCGTCCGCTGAATATCCGGCACCAGCTTCTCCAGCATCTCGCCCGACCTCTGCGAGACCGACAGCGTGCTGGCCGACAGCTGATTGATCTCTCCGGCGGCCTTCTGGCTGCGTTCCGCCAGCTTGCGCACCTCCGCCGCCACCACCGCGAATCCCTTGCCGTGCTCGCCGGCCCGGGCCGCCTCGATCGCCGCGTTCAGCGCCAGCAGATTTGTCTGCCGCGCAATCTCCTCGATGATCGAGATCTTGTCGGCGATCTCCTTCATCGCGCTCACCGCCTCCAGCACCGACTTCCCGCTCTCCTGCGCATCGCGTGCCGACTTGTTGGCGATCTTGTCCGTCTGCTGCGCGTTGTCCGCGTTCTGCCGGATGTTCGACACCATCTCCTCCATCGACGACGACGCCTCCTCGGCCGCCGCCGCCTGGGCGCTGGCGCCCTTCGACACCTGCACCGATGCCGTCGAGATCGCCTGGCTGGCCGAAGCGACCTCTCCGGCAATGGTGCGGATCTCCGTTACCGTCTGCGTCAGCGCGCCGATCATCGCCGACAAGGCATACATCAGCCGGTCCTGCGCCGAGCGTGCGTGGATCTCCACCGTCAGATCGCCATTGGCGATCTTCTCCGCCGCATCGGTGATCTCGTTCATCGCCTGAATCAGCATGTTCAGGTTGTTCTTGATGGTGTTGAAGTCCCCGTTGTAGCTGTCCGTGATTGGCGCCGGAATGTCCCCTTTGCTGATCCGGTCGATGTACTGCGCCGACACGTTCAGCGGTCCGATCACCGCGTCCAGCGTCCGGTTCACCCCGTCCACAATCTTCCGGAAATCGCCGTCGTGCTTCGCCGCGTCCGCGCGCACCGCCAGCCGTCCGGCCACCGCCGCGTCGATCAGCGTGTTGGTGTCCGCGATCAGCGCCTTCAGATTCGAGCGCACCTGCTCGATCGTCTCGTTGATGAACGCCTTCTTGCCCGTGAATTTCTCCAGCGGCGCCTCGAAGTTCCCTTTGCCGAATTCCGCGATGCAGGCCATCGCCTTCTTCTTCACCGCGATGTGCCCCATCACCATGCCGTTCACGCCCTCAGCCATCTCCCGGTACGCCCCATCGAACTTCTGCACCGGTATCACCACATCGATGTCGCCTCGCGTGTGTTCCGCCGACATGCGGTTCATCTCCGCGATGAACTCCTTCAG
>DAHVZZ010000448.1:0-4833 GCA_027323785.1 Acidobacterium sp.
CGCCGCGGAGCCCGCAGCATCCGCGAACCCTTCGACCTGAAGGACTCCCACGGCATCGTCCGCATGGCCTCCATCGCCACCTACGGCGACACCATCCACACCTTCGTGGAGCGCGGCAGCTACCGGGGAGCCTTCCTGCCCGGCTATCGCGCCGAACCGGAAGACACCCTCGCCCGTCCCGTCGGCCTCCTGCACATCGATCACATGGTCGGCAACGTCGGCTGGAACGAGATGAACCGCTGGGTCGATTTCTACGCCGACACCATGGGCTTCTCCCTCTATCAGCACTTCGACGACAAGGACATCTCCACGGAATACTCGGCGCTCATGTCCAAGGTGATGGCCAACGGCAACGGCCGGGTCAAGTTCCCCATCAACGAGCCGGCGGAGGGCCGCAAAAAGTCGCAGGTCGAAGAGTATCTGGAGTTCTACCACGGCCCCGGCGTTCAGCACATCGCCATGGCCACCAATGACATCCTCGGCACCGTCTCAAAACTCCAGCAGCAGGGCGTCCGCTTCATCACGGTCCCCCACAGCTATTACACCGAGCTGGAAAGCCGCATCGGCCGCATCGACGAGCCCATCGCCGAACTGGAGAAGCTCGGCATCCTGGTCGATCGCGACGACGAGGGCTACATGCTGCAGATCTTCACCAAGCCCGTCGAGGACCGTCCCACCCTGTTCTTCGAGATCATTCAGCGCAAGGGCAGCCGCAGCTTCGGCAAAGGCAACTTCAAGGCCCTCTTTGAAGCCATCGAACGCGACCAGGCCGAGCGCGGAAATCTCTAGTCGTCTTCCGGAGTCTGGCCCGCTTCACGAGGACTGCGACTCATCGAATGCGCGGCCACCCTCCGGGGAGGCCGCGCTTCCCGCATCAGATGGCCCAAAATCCACACCAGACAACCAATACCGAACGCGGTCACCACCGCGATCACATTCAGACCCAGCCGATTCGGATGCGCGATCATTGCTGCCCTGCTCGCCTCCTGTGTCTATGGGACGAAACAAATCGGCAACTGTTTTTTTCGGAGCATCTGCTCAGGCACAGCCCACCCCTTCGCCGCCTCTACCGCCTGAAGCGCCGTCCGGATCGCCGTCCGCCCTGCCGCGCCTCCCGCCTCAGCCGCGTCAACGCCCAAAGCAGAAACGCGATTCCGATTCCGGCAATCGCGACGATCGCGTCCCGGCCCACTCGTTCCATCAACGGTCATACTCCCTTCACTTTTCATTCGAGCGAAGGGACCGCAAGAGCCGCGCAAGGAAGCGCTAAGTGTTTCGTAAAGAGAGGACCGCTTAGTCGGCCACCATCAGTTCTCCGGGAAGAATCGGCCGCGTCCGCGGCAGAATCCCGAAGGCCGCCAGCGTTCCCATCCCGGCCAGTACCGCGCAGTAGAGGGTCAGCTTCACGATGTCGGTGGTGTGATCCTTCGGCAGCGCCTTCCACAGGATCAGCAGCGTCGTCTGCGCAGCCGTCACCGACCACACCGCGCCGTAAAAGTAGCGCCGCTCCCAGCCTTCTCCCTGGGTCGAACGCCGCACCCGCGGCAGCACCCCGAGCAGCCCCAGAGCGACAATGACCAGCAGCAGCGGCGTGTAGCCCGCCTGGTAGATCTGCTTCATCCGCCACTGGCCGCTCACCACCGCCCACACCAGTCCCGCCAGGTTCAGCAGCGCAAAGTTCAGCAGCGCATTCCAGGCAAAGGTGTAGCAGATTCGCCGGTACCAGGGATTCGGGCGGTCTTCCGTAAAGCGCAGGATGTACGGCGCCGGCTCCGCCCCGGGAAGCTGCCCAAACAGCAGCGCCGTCCCCGTCCCCACCAGCACCACGCCCAGCCAGATCAGGTTGTGAATGCTCCCCCCCTTCTCAAAGAGGGCGAAGGTCAGCGGACCCGGAGCCAGAAAGAACACCCAGATCCAGATCGGCCAGTGAGCGGCACGATAGCGGCGGGTGTTGCGTGTGCGCATCTTGCGCTCGTTGGCATATTCAACTCGTACGGGAATGGCCATGATTGTCCACGTGATTATATTTGCGCGGCCACAGCCTCTTCACGCGATACCGGAATCAGCAGAATTTCGAGCCCCTCACCGGCAATCCGCACCTGCACGTCTTCGAGCGACCGCACGATCCAGTCGGCGTCCGCCAGGCTCTCCAGCGAATGCGAAAACAGCGTGGCCAGCACCTTGCACCCGGCCGCCCGTCCGGCCCTCGCGCCCGAGGCCGAGTCCTCGATCACCAGGCACTCCTGCGGAGTCAGCCCCAGTATCTCCGCGCCTTTGCGGTACGGTTCCGGATGCGGCTTGCCGTGCGTGACCATCTCGGCCGCAATCAGCCGCTGGGGCGCCGGTACTCCGCCATGCGCCATCCGGCTCCGCGCCAGCCGCTCCGTCGCCGACGTCACCACCGTCCAGTACTTCTCCGGCAGCGCCTCCAGGATGGGCCGAACCCCGGCCAGCATCTCCAGCCCGACGTTGTCGGCAACTTCCATCTCCTCAATCCACTCCAGCTCGCGCAGATCGTCCAGATCCGGCCGGAGCCTGCGCACCGTCTCAATGGCTCGGCAGCCGTGCGCGGTCCGGATTGCCAGCGCCGGGTCGATTCCCCGCGCCAGCGCCCACTTCTCCCACGTTCGCTCCACCGAGCCCAGTGAGCTCACCAGCACCCCGTCCATGTCGAACAGAATGCCGCGAACTTGCACCACAACAGGCTTCTCAGGCGATAAAAGGTCCATATTCCAAGATTAGCAGCACGACCGAAAAGAGCCGCCGCCCCGCGAAGCCAACCGGCTGCCCCCAGCCCCGCGGGGTTGTCGCGCACCATGCCTCCGGCCCGCCCGCAAAGATCGCCGAATCAGCGCCTGCCCCCGGTCGCGCTTCCATTTTCCGCCTGGATCGTGTCCAATTCTTATACGCGGCCGCGAATCGGATTTCAGTATCTCCATCGCCTGCACGCAATCTCATCCGGAAGGATCTGAGCCGTCCCGGCTGGCGCGCCCGAAGGCGCCCGGAACCCGCGGAAAACGGTACACGAATGAACATGGCAGCCATCCACAGAAAGCTCGTAGTCTGCATGGCGATGATTTTCATCGCTCTGGGAGCGCACGCCCAGGAAGCTCCGCTTCACCCCCAGGACACCTCCGCGCTGCATCCGCCGCCCGGCTACAAGGTGGCCATCGTCGAGTTTGCCGATCTCGAATGTCCCATGTGCCGGGAAGAGAATCCTGTCATCATGCGCGCCGTGAAGCAGTACCACTGCGCCTGGGTGCGCCACGACTTCCCCCTTCCCATGCATAACTGGAGCTTCCAGGCCGCCGTCAATGCCCGCTGGTTCGATCAGAAGTCGAAGGACCTCGGCAACGAGTACCGCAACGCGGTTTTCGCCTACCAGCCGAACATCGAAACCAAGGCCGACCTGCTCGCCTTCACCCGCAAATTCGCCCAGCAGCACGGCCTGCAGCTTCCCTTCGCCATCGATCCCCAGGGCAAGCTGACCGCCGAGGTCCGGGCCGACATGGCCTTGGGCGACCGCATGGGCATCCACGAAACCCCAACCGCCTTTGTCGTCACCAATCACAGCTACAAGCAGGTCATGAACTTCAACAAGCTGTACACCATGCTCGACCAGGCCGAAGCCGAGGCCAACCAGAAGTAAGGCCTCGCTCGATTCATCGCTGCCGGCCGGCGCTCTGCCAACGCCAGCCGGCAGCCACGGCATCACCCTTCCAGGCTCCGGGTCCCGGGGCCGTTGTACGGCGCTCTCCGCCGAATTCCCTTCAAGGAAAACCCACCATGCCGGAGCAGACTCCCGCCCTTCAGCCGCCTGTTGCCACCCCCAGACACACGGAAACGACCCTCCACGGCCACACGCTGACCGACGACTACGCCTGGCTCCGCGAAAAGGAAAGCCCTGAAGTCCTCCAGTATCTCGAAGCGGAAAATGCCTACACCGCGGCTGTCCTTGCCGGCACAGAAGAACTGCAGAAACAGCTCTATGACGAGATGCTCAGCCACATCAAAGAAACCGACGTCTCCGTTCCCTTCCCCGACCGCGGCTTCTGGTACTACTCGCGCACCGAAGAAGGCCGTCAGTACCCGATCTTCTGCCGCAAACGCGGCACACAACAGGAGCCCCAGGGCGAGGAAGAGATCGTGCTGGATGTGAACGCCCTGGCCGAAGGCCAAAGCTTCATGGCCCTCGGCGCCATGTCCGTCTCCGACGACGGCCAGCTGCTGGCATACTCCTGCGACAATCGCGGCTTCCGCCAGTACACCCTCTACGTCAAGGATCTTCGCACCGGGCAGGTTCTGCCGGAGCTCGTCGAGCGCGTCGGCTCCGTCGTCTGGGCCGCCGACAACCGCACCCTCTTCTACACCGTGGAAGACGAGGAGCAGAAGCGGCAGTACCAGCTCTTCCGGCATCTCCTCGGCACCCAGCACACCCAGGACGAGCTGATCTTCGAGGAAAAGGACGAACGCTTCAACATCGGCGCCGGCCGCACCCGCGACGGCGAATACCTCATCCTCGAATCCGCCAGCCACACCACCACCGAAGAGTATTTCCTCTCCGCCGCCAATCCCACCGGCGCGTGGACCCTCATCGAGCCGCGCCGCGACGAGATCGAGTATTACGCGGATATCCGCTATGGCCGCCTCTACATCCGCGTCAACGATACCGGCCGCAACTTCCGCCTTGTCACCGCTCCCCTTGAAAACCCCGGCCGCGAACACTGGACCGAGCTGATCCCCCATCGCCCCGAGGCCATGCTCGAAGAGGTGGATCTCTTCGCCGGCCATGCCGTCGCATGGGAGCGCGTGCGCGGCCTGCAGCGTGTCACC
>DAHVZZ010000449.1:0-6285 GCA_027323785.1 Acidobacterium sp.
CTCCGGAGCCCAGCGGAGCGGTCACAACCGCCGCGATGCTCTTCCATCGACACGATCTGCTTCCTTTTCAGCGGGCTGCCCTGATCATGAGCGGCGGCAACGTGGAGCCGGAGCTGCTGGCATCCATCCTGACCTCAGCCGCGGATGAGAGCTCTTCTGTTCGGCCGCCCTCCGCCGTATTCCCGGGAAAACCATGAGACGAATCGCCTTGTTTCCGAGTCATACTGTCGTTATGCGTGCGCTTCCCGCCATCTTTGTCCTCCTCGCCACCCTTGTTCCCGCCAGGTATGCGATGAAGAAGCGGACGCCTCAGCCACCGCCGCCCAACAACGGCAACGTTGGCACCCTGGTGGGCGAGGCATATCTGTACGTCAGCGCCAATCGGAATTCGGCGCAGATCGCGGACATCATGCCCGGCCGGGAACTGGTGATCACCGAGCGTAACGGCAATTGGGTGCGCGTGTTTGCCAATACCGACCGGCCGGACACGGACGGGGCCGATGTGAGTGTTTTTGGCTCGCGCGTCAGAGCCCAGCCCGTTTCCGGATGGATGATCGACAAGGGCATCGTGACCGCCAAAACGCCCAATGGCGACATGATCCTCTTCGGCGCCGCGGATGCGGCCGAGCAGCAGGCCAGCCTGCCCGATCCGCCGCCGCACATGGCCCAGGAAGCCCGTCTCCTCTATCAGCGCGTTTACACCATGTTTCCGCGCTCTCCGTGGACGCCGGAAGCCATGTATCGCGCCGCCGACATCCTGTGGCAGCTGCAGAAGGCCGACGTGGACAGCCTGCCCTCGGCGCATCAGCGCCAGTCGTATCTGCGCGAGCATATGAACGAGGACGAGATGCGCAAGGTCCAGAAGTACTTTCCCAACAGCAAATGGGCCGATCTCGCCGCGTTCGACATGATTGAAAACAAGCTGTGCGGCGACTGGAATGGATCGGAGAAGTGCCCGGAGCAGGAGTCCGGCTATTACCTGCGCTACGTACACGACTATCCCAAGTCGCCCAGGGCCGCTGAAGCTCTATATGACGCCTGCTGGCGCGAGGCCGCTGCCGGCGATATGTGGATTGAAGACGGCAACCGCAGCCGCGCCAAAGAGGATCACGACCGCGCCATCCAGATTGCCGAAGGGATGCAGAAGCAGTTCCCAAATTCCTCCTACACGACGCGCGCCGCGGAAATTGCCTGGAAGATTCGGCAGGGGATCATCGTTTACACCAGCAATCAGGATTAGGCCCTTCTTTTCAGCGACTTGTGTCGCCCCATTGTGCGCTTCGGTTCCCCGGCATCCGATTTCTCGACCGGGGCGTCCCTGGCTCTGGGATAATGGTCTTGCTCTGGGGGTTCGGCTACGCCTCCCGCTCGGTTCGGGCGGCGGCGGTCACGTGTGCTCCCCTATGAAACCCGTTCGAATTGTTCTTAGTCCGACTCGCAACCGCCGGCTCAATGAGCTGATCGGGCTGGTGGTGCTTGCCTTCGCGACGCTCCTCCTCCTCGCGCTCGCTTCCTATCACCCGACTGATCCCTCCTTCAACACGGTGGGTCCCGGGCCGATTCGCAACTGGATCGGACCCACTGGCGCGTATGCGAGCGATCTGCTGCTGCAGGTGGTGGGCGTCTCGGCGTTTCTGCTGCCGCTGCTGCTCATTGGTCTGGGCTGGACGTGGATGCGCTCTCGCCCGGCTGGATCGCCGGTGGCGAAGCTGGTGGGCCTGGTGCTCTCGATGGTCTTCGCGCCAGCGCTCTTCGGTCTGCTGCCCGACCATCCGCACTTCCCCTACGGCCTGCCCGTGGAAGGCCTGCTGGGCCGCATTGTTGCCGCGTTTCTGATCCGCTGGCTCAACTATCCCGGCGCCTGCATTGTCACCGTGACGCTGGTGGCCGTGGCGCTTTACCTCTCCACCACTTTCAGCTTCAACACCGCCCGCGAATGGCTGGGCGTGAAATTCGCCTTCTTCCTTGCCTGGCGCGATCGCTGGCGGAACTGGCGCATTCGGCGGGCCCGCCAGCACGAGCTGCGCGCCGCCGCCAAACTGGACAAGCTCCGCGAAAAGGAGCTGCGCAAGGCCCGCAAGGCGGCCGAAAAATCGGCGAAGGCCCAGGAACAAGCCGCGGGAAGCAGACGGAAAGAAGAGAAGGCCGAGGAAGCCGCTGCGCTGCCCGAGCCGGTTGCGAGGCCCACGCACGAGGATGAGGCGGATGATGCGCCTCATCGCCGCGGCGGCTTTGCGGAGACGTTCAGGTCCGCTGCGGCCGAGCCGGCCCGCGGCTCCTCGCGTCTCTGGGACCAGATGCCGCGCGCCATTGCGTCCGACGCGCCTGCTCCTGAAGTGGAACCGGCGCCCGAGCCCAGGCCGGCAGCTGAGCCTCCGCGCCCGCGTCCGGAGACCCGCCGCGCGCCCGAGCCGGAGCCTGCTCCAGCCATCGGCGAGCGCGCGGATATTGACGCTCCCAGTGTCACCGTGGCATCGAAAGCCGTTACCGGCTTCCGTTTGCCGCCGAGCACGCTGCTGCATCGCAGCGACGATCCCTCGCCGGTGCGCGAAGACGAGCTGCGCGCCGCCGCAAAGGTTCTGGTGGAGAAGTGCGCGGAGTTCGACGTGCTGGGCCAGGTGGTCCAGATCAATCCTGGTCCGGTGGTCACCACCTTCGAGTTCCGTCCGGAAGCCGGCATCAAATACAGCCGCGTCACCGGGCTGGCTGAAGATCTCTGCCTGGCCACGCGCGCCGAATCCATTCTGATCGAGCGCATGGCAGGCAAGAGCACCGTGGGCATCCAGGTGCCAAATCACCAGCGCGAGACGATCTGGCTCCGCGACGTGATCGAGTCGGAGAACTTTGCCGCCTCAAAGAGCAAGCTGACGCTGGCCATGGGCAAGGACATCAACGGCCGCATTGTCACCGCCGACCTTTCCACCATGCCTCACGTACTCATCGCCGGCTCCACGGGCAGCGGTAAATCGGTGGCCATCAACGCCATGATCATGTCCGTGCTGTACAAGTCCACGCCGGAGCAGGTACGCCTGATCCTGGTGGATCCCAAGCGCGTGGAACTGGGCATGTACGAGGGCATTCCGCACCTGTTTACGCCGATCATTGCCGAGCCCAAGCTGGCCGCGAATGCGCTGCGCAATGCAGTGCGAGAAATGGAGCGCCGCCTCAAACTGCTGGCTTCGCGCAGCGTGCGCAACATCGACCAGTACAACCGCCTCTTCGATGGACAGCCCAGCCTCTTCGACGACACTCCGGAAGAACAGCCGCTGCCCTACATCATGATCATCATCGACGAGCTGGCCGATTTGATGATGCTGGACAAGGCCAACGTGGAGGAGTCCATCACGCGCCTGGCGCAGATGGCGCGCGCTGTCGGCATTCATCTGGTTCTGGCCACGCAGCGGCCTTCCGTCGATGTGATCACCGGACTGATCAAGGCCAACGTGCCTTCGCGCATCTCCTTCCGTCTGGCCACCAAGGTCGATTCGCGCACGATCCTCGACGCCAATGGCGCCGAAGCGCTGCTGGGCCGCGGCGACATGCTCTTCCTGCCGCCGGGCACGTCGCGCCTGCAGCGGGTTCACGCTCCGTTTGTCACCGAAAAGGAAATTGCCGCGGTGACAGAATTCTGGAAGAAACAGGGAGAGGCCGAATACGTGCAGGGCTTCCTCGACTCGCCCAAAGAAGCCGGCGGCGATTCCGGCTACAGCGGCGAGGAAGGCGATGACGCCAACGACGATCTTTTCCAGGACGCGGTTCGCCTGGTGCTGGAGTTCGGCAAGGCCTCGACCTCGCTGCTGCAGCGCCGTCTGCGGATCGGCTATGGCCGCGCCGCCCATTTGATCGACATGATGGAGCGGGACGGCATCGTCGGCCCCGCCGACGGCCCCAAGCCGCGCGAAATTCTCAAGCCGCCCGACTGGCTCAACGAAGTTGAGTCATCGATGCGCTGAGCCTTGCAACTGCTGATACATTATCCGCATCCCAGCCGGTAATTGCTGAGGGAAAAAATCCCAAACAGGAGCCGCCATGCAAATACGACGGACCTTCCCCTTCCTGACGCGCGGTTTTGCCGCCGCATCTGTGTTGTCCCTTGTCCTTTTTACCCCCGCGCTGCGGGCGCAGCAGCCCACTTCAGCCGCAAAATCGGAACAGCATCTGGTGAGTCCGACTCAACTCCAGCAGCGGGTACAGGCCGACTCCGCCGCGCGGAAGAAGAACATTGCCACGCTCTCGCAATTTCTGTCTTCGCCGATGGCGGTGAAGAAGATGAAGTCGGAGCACATCGATCCGGCACAGGTGCAGGATGCCATACCGAACCTCTCCAGCGCCGAACTCGCTCAGCTTGCGGCCCGCGCTGCTCACGCGCAGCAGCAATTTGCAGCCGGAACCCTGAGCAATAACGACCTGCTGCTGATCATCCTGATCCTGGTGGTGGTCATTTTGATTGCGGTTATCCACTGAGCACGGAGCTGGCCGCGGCTCCAACCGGTGCCGGAATGCGCGGATGGGCGACGGATCTACCGCTCGCCGCGCAGGCTCAGCCAGTCTTTCTGGTAGGCAAAGCTTACCGCCATCAGCAGCGCTCCCAGTCCCAGGAAACTGAGCACGCGATAGCCGACGCTGAGCGCCCGCATGTCCACCAGGAAGACTTTGGCAATGGCGATGAACAGCACGATCAGTCCCTGCCAGCGCAGCGCGGCGGAGCGGCGCCAGAATCCCGCGGCAAGCACCAGCGCGCCAAAGGCCATAAACCACGCCGAGTATCCCACCTGCTCGTGTACGGAGCGGCCGGCGACCGGCGTTCCCGCCATCGCGCTGTGGATTCCGAAACTCACGGCCGCCAGCAGAAAGCAGTTGGCGATCAGCACATGCGCCGTTGCCAGGCCCTTTCGCCGCGACAGCGCAAAGTAGAAGCCGCACAGCAGCAGCGCGGCCCAGCCTCGATCATCCACGCCGAACAGGCCCAGAAGCCCGAAAAACGCGAACACCGCGTTCAGAATGGAGACGGCCAGCACCATTCCCGGCCGCTGCGCTCGTTCCCGGGGCAGGAACGGCCCCGCCGCGAAAAGCACCAGAAAGATCACCGCCAGCGCCAGCGTCAGCCCGAACTGCGCGTCGCTGTAAAACGCGAGATACCAGCCAATTCCATAGCCGGCGGTCGCAAGGAATGCGGCCAGCGTGAGCCGCACCCATCCGCGCGCCGCCGACAGTGCAACTGCTGCCGCATTCAGGATCAGCAGATAGCCGAAGAGCGCCGCCTCATGGTTATGTCCGTCGCTCAGCAGCAGAGGAGTGAGAAATCCGCCGACCGCCGCATAGAATGCCAGCAGCTCCGAGTCCCGCGCACACGCCAGCAGCCCAATGCCGGCGGTGGTCAGCGCCATGGCGGCTGCCGCCGCCGGAAGCGAGAGCAGCTGGAACAGCGACCAGGCAGCCCACAGCGAGAGGTACAGCAGCCCCGCGCCCACGGCCTTCAGCGAATACGAAAACGCATCGTAGCTATGACGGTGGAACCACTCCGACCAGCCGATCAGCGCCAGACCCGCCACCACTCCGGCGCAGACCTTGCCCGCCCCGCCCATCCAGCGATTGTCGAAGGCGATCTTCAGAAACCAGGCGACGCCGACCAGCACCGCTACGATCCCGATGCGATTGAAGAGCCGCGAGCCAATGCGCGCTTCGAGGCTCACCTGCGGACCTGGCAGCCCATGGGACGGTGGCACAGCCGCTACGTCAGACGGGGCTTCGGGCGTGGAGATCGCTGCGCGCTGAGCCAGCGCCTCTTCCAGCCGCGCGACTCGCTGTTTCAGCTCGGCAATTTCCCGCTGAATCTCGTCGTCTCCCGATTCCACCTCCCCAATGTAGTGCAAATTTCTGTTCCGGAAGAACAAATCCATGACCGCGCATCTCACCCCGGCGTCTGACGCCCATCCTCCCGGTTACAATCGTCCGGAAATGAATTTAGGTCCGAGACCCGCGCTGCGGCGCGTTTTGGCGATCGACGACGACCCCATCAGCCTGGCCATTGCCGCGGTTCTGCTGGAAGCGGAAAGCTGCGAGGTGCTACAGGCCGACGGTGGAGAAGCTGCGCTCGAGCTTCTGCTTTCCTCTCCGCAGCCGGACTGCATTCTGGCCGATCTCCGGATGCCCACTCTGGCTGGTCCGGAGCTGGCGCAGCGGCTTCGCCAGGCCGCGCCCGGCGCGTTGCTGCTGGCCATGAGCGCCACGCCGCCTCCGCATGCCCAGGGGTACGACGGCGTTCTCAAAAAGCCGCTCACACCG
>DAHVZZ010000457.1:0-11635 GCA_027323785.1 Acidobacterium sp.
GGACGCAAGCACGCACACGATGGATAACACACGCTTCATCAAATTCACAAACTCCTTCGGTTTCCTGGCTTAACCTTAGCCTTGATTCTCGCTCTCGGAATCCCTGCTCCATTAATTTCGCCGAAACAGGGTCCGGACAGGATGGTTCGCCCGGATTGCGGAGACGCGGACAGAGAGAAATTCTCAGGAACTTGGGCAAATTATAGGTCTGGGTAACAGAGCCGTCAAACGATTCCTTGCCCAGTCCCGGTTACGATGGAGCGCGCCCGTCGCGGCGCACCCCACCAGCAAACAACCGCTCCGTCAGAACGACGTGCCGACCGTCAGACGGAACGTCTTGTCGGGCTCACGCAGCACGTAAACCCCGTTGTAAAACTCCTCGGCCTGCGCGTACGAGTAATCGCCCGCCCCTCCCGCCGGGAACATGCTCCGCGTGATCAGGTTCTGCCGGGTAATCGACTTATACAGCTTGAGTGGGTTAATCGCGTAATACAGCCGGATAGGAGCGTGAAGGATCGGCATCATCACATCGATCTCCGCTCCGGTCGACATACGCGGGACATAGTTCGTTCCCCGAATCACATTGATCGTGGGGCTGAACTTGATGGGCTGACCACCCTGGCACGTCCCGTTCACGTAATTGGGACAGCCATAAAGCGGCGAATTCAGCAGATCGATGCCTTCCGGACTTTGCAGCAGCTGGTTCTGGCGCAGTGCCATGTCCATGCCGAAGTCGTCGAACAGCTTGAACGCCACCGTTCGCGCATAGATCGGGATCGTGTACTGCAGGTTGCCCGTGAAGTTCGTATCGCCTCCGATCGTGGCGATGCCGTAAACCGGCAGCGGAATCTCGATCGGGCCCAGGCTGGGATTCGTTGGATCGCGCGGTACCGTGCTCCCATCCGGATTCGTCAGCGCAAAGTTCACCCGCGTCGGAACAAATCCATAGGGCGAGATCGTCCGCGCATCGAATCCGCGGATGTCGTTCTCGCCGCCCGCGGAAGGCCGGTCGAACGGCGGAGCCACGTCGCCCGCGAAGCCGCTGATGAAAACCGTCTGCAGCCGGAATCCAAAGGTATCCCGTCCCTGCTTGTTGAAGTGGATCCCGCTCATGGGATAGAAGTGCTTGTACTCGACCACCGGGCGGTAATAGCGCACGCTGCCCCAGATACCGGCCACCTGGAACGACGCCGCCAGCGACTGGCCGGAGTGCGGCAGGAACGTGCTGTCCACGTTGCTCGAGTCGTAGCTGAACAGCATCGAGCTGGTCACGATGCCTTCCATCGCGTTCTGCCCCTGAATGCCGCTGCGGAAATCCAGCGTCTGGAACAGATTGGTGGAGGCCGCGCTGAAGGCTTGCACCGTCGAGCGGTTTAACGAATACGTGGCGCCCACCCGGCTGAAGCCAAAAAGATTGAAGTGCCGCAGCGGATAACTCGCCGACATCGTAAAGCCCTGGCTCGCCTGGTTGTAGTTCTGCAGCAGCGACGAGATCGCCTGATTCTGGTTGGCGTCCGAACTGGTGCTCTTGGGCAAATTGTAGTTTTTCGAGGTGTTGTAGGAGGTCTTGTTATCGAAGACCTGGAAACCCCAGTTCAGCGGCTTGTTGCCGACATACGGCTCATCGAACGCAAACAGCAGCTGCCGGTTCAGGCTGCCGGCGTTGGCTTCAACGCTCAGAGTTTCTCCCAGACCCAGGAAGTTGTTGGTCTGGTAATTCAGTCCCAGGAACGACCCCGACAAACCGCTGATACCGCCGTTCAGGCCGATCGAGTTCTTGCCCTTTTCATGCACCTTCAGCAGCAGATCCACCGTGCCCGCCTGCGTGTTCTGGTGCGTTTCCGAATCCTGCTGCACATTCAGCGGACTGAAATACTGCAGCTGATTCAGCCGTTCCAGGCTCAGCTTCCACAACGCGCTGTTGTAGATCTGGCCTTCCTGCAGCAGCAGTTCGCGGCGAATCACAAAGTCCCGCGTAATGGTATTGCCCTTGAACGAGATCCTCGACACCGTGAACTGCTTGCCTTCGTCGATGTCCACATTCCACGCCACCGTATGCTTGGCGTCGTTAAACGTCGGCGTCGGAATGGCAGTGAAGTTGATGTAGCCCTGCTGCCCGTAATCCTTGCGCAGGGCCTCGAGGCTCTTCTGGAACTTGGTCATGTCGAAGACCTGACCGTCCTTCTGCGTGAAGACCGCCCGCAGCGCCTTCTTGTTCACCGCGCCCATCTTGCCGCTGAACGTAATGTGCGACAGCTCGTAGCGCTCGCCTTCGTCGATATTCATGTGAATATCGATGCGCTTTCCCTTGCGCGGACGGAAGGTGAACAGCGACAGGCCCGACTCGTTCCGGATGTGCGTCTGCGGCTCTCCCACCGGGCCGCCGCGCAGATAGCCCCGATCCTGATACGCCCGGCGTACCCGCTCCGAATCCTGCTCCAGCTTGCTGGCGTCGTAGGTCCGGGCGAAAAGATTCTCGAAAAAGATGGAGTGCGGAATCCCAATGGGTCGCAGATTGACCATCGACTCGCGCAGGATCCGAGAACTGACATGCGTGTTGCCGCTGAAAGTAATCTTGCCGACTTTCACCGTGGGGCCCGGCTTGATCACGAAAATCAGATTCACCGATGCCGGGGGTATATCCTTCACCTCGGTCTTCACCGTCGCGAACTGGTGCCCGTGCTCGGCCAGCATCTCCCGGATCACCGTCACCGCATGCGCAATCCGCGCCGGGTCGTACTGGCTCTCCTGCGTCAGGCCCACCTTTGCCTTCTTGAACCGCCCCAGAATGTCCGACTGCGAGATGATCGAATTCAGCCCCTTATAGCTGATGTCGCGAATGATCGGCTTTTCCCGCACGTACACGTCCAGGATCACGCCCTTCGGCGTGTCCTGCTTCTCGATCCGGACATCCTCGAAATATCCGGTATTCCACAGCGAATGGAAGTCGCGGTCCACCGTGAGCGGATCGTACGGCTCGCCCACATGGCTGAACATGCGAGCCAGCACCGCCTCGCGCGGAATCCGGCGCGTCCCGACAATGTGGATCGCGATGACGTTCTGCTGACCGCTGGACGCGGGGTTACCCGTCTGCGCGGCAGCCTGTGCCAGCAGCGGTGCGGCCGTCATCACAGGGGCCAGAAGCAGAACAAGGACCATGGCGCGCCCGAGAACCGGGCGCAATTTCCTGCATGGTACGTGCGGGGAGCCTGCGCTCCAGAAGTTCACGGGAAAAATAGGCACACCCTCACTGCTCAAAATCAGGCCAATCTTTGGGAAAAGGCGATTATATCAGCGCAATCCGGACACACGCGCGTCTCCGTCCCGGGCTGACAGGCTGTTGCTGCGGCGCCCGACGAGTGGGTCTTCTGCTTCCTCGCCGGTTTTGTCTTCATTTCACTCTCCCACCCCGTGCACCGCAAAACATGCCGGGCATGACAACAGCGCATGCTGGGGGAAATTGCCTTCAGTGTATCGGAATCAGACCCGTTTGGGTGTGGATGCAGCCGCCTTCCGCACTTCAACCAGAACCGAATAGAACACCGGCCCCCCTCCAAAGTCCGTGAGCCGCTGCGATGTCAGCAAATTCACGTTATTCCCCGAGCCGGAAAGCTTGTTCCACCCCAGCCGCGCCGCCACCACCCCCGGCGCCACCGACTCCAGAATCCTTGCCCGCAGCCTCAGGCTCCCGCGCTCGTTGAAGACCTCCACCTCGTCCTCATCGGCAATGCCCCGCTCCGCCGCATCGCGCCTGTGGATTTCCAGCACCCCGTTGAACCCCGCTTCCATCGCCTGATGCCCCGGCAGATTCGCAAACGTCGAATTCATGTAGTTGTCCGCCTTGCGCGGCAGAAGCTCCAGCGGATAATCGGCTCCCGCCGTGTGCCGCGACTCCACCGCCGGCCGGAACCCCGGCAAAGGATCGACGCCCTGCGCCGCCAAACCCTCCGAATAGAACTCCACCTTTCCGCTCGGCGTCGCAAACGGCCCCTCCGCAAACGGCAGGAACCGAGCCCCATCCCCATCCCCGCCGCCCCCGTCCAGGCGAAGACGAATCGAACCTCCCGCCTCTTCCAGCGCCGTCGTCGTGATCCCGCTCATCCACGGCGTCTGCTCCTCCCGCTTCCCTTCCCGCAGCGCCTGGGCAATCAGCTCGTCCGCCGTGTCCTCAAAGCACTCCTCCGGGAAGCCCATCCGCCGTGCCAGTTGCGAGAAGAGCCACACGTTCGACCGCGCTTCGCCGCACGGCTCAATCGCCTGCTCCGAAAGCTGCACGTAGTAGTGGCCGTACGCGCCCTGCACATCCCGGTGCTCCAGAAAAGTCGTCGCCGGCAGCACAATGTCCGCGTAATCCGCCGTATCCGTAAAAAACTGCTCATGCACCACCGTGAACAGCTCCGGCCGGGAAAGTCCCCGCAGCACCGCCCCCTGATCCGGCGCAATCGCCGCCGGATTCGAGTTGTAGACGAACAGCGCATGAACCCGCGGCTCCGCCATCTCCGTCAGCGCATGGCCCAGCCGCACCATATTCACCACCCGCGCCGCCCGGCCCAGCGGACTCGCCAGCATCAGATCCGGCCGCTGCAGCGCCGCGGAGTCGAACCCAAACGCGCCGCTGGTTGAAAGCTGCACCCCGCCGCCATACTGCTTCCACGCTCCCGTCAGCGCCGGCAGCATGGCGATAGCCCGCATCGCCGCACCCCCGTTGTCGCTGCGCTGCACCCCGTAGTTCACGCGAATGGCAGCCGGCTTCGCTGCGGCATACTCATGGGCAAGCCGCTCGATATCCGCAACCGCCATCCCGGTCAGCGAGGAAACCCGCTCCGGCGCATATTCCGCCGCCCGCTCCCGTAGCTGCTCAAAACCGTGCGTCCACCGCGACACGTAATCCCGGTCGTAAAGCCCATCCCGTATCAGGATGTGCATCATCCCCAGCGCCAGCGCCGAATCCGTCCCCGGATGGATGGCGATGTGCCAGTCGGCGGCGCGCGCCGTCCGCGTCGGATAAGGATCGATCGCCACCAGCCGAGCGCCGTTCCTGCGCGCCTCCTCCACAAACGGCCACAGGTGGATGTTGTTCCCGTGAATATTCGCCGCCCAGGCAATGATCAGCCGCGCATGGCGAAACGCCTCCGTGTCCGTTCCCAGCTTGCTCCCATACACCGACACCAGCGCCTCGCCTCCGGTCGTCGAGCAGATCGTCCGGTCCAGCTGCGACGCGCCCAGCCGATGGAAAAAACGCCGGTCCATCGATCCATAGCCCAGAACCCCAATCGTCCCCGCATACGAGTACGGCAGAATCGACTCCGGCCCGTGCGCCTCCACGATCTCCTTCAGCCGCGCGGCCACCGTTCCCAGCGCCTCGTCCCACGAAATGCGCTCAAAAAACTCCGCCTCGCGTCCCTGCGGCAGCGGACCCTTGGGCGTTCCCGCACGGCGGCGCATCGGGTACAGCAGCCGGTCCGGCGCATACACCCGATCCAGATACTTCGCTACTTTTCCGCACAGGAATCCCCGCTTCACCGGATGCGCCGGATCGCCCCGCAGCCGCATAGCGCGGCCGGTTTCATCCACGGTCACCAGCACCGCGCAGGAGTCGGGACAGTCGTGCGAGCAGACGGTGTGAACGACCTTCTCAGGCATAGCCCATTGTAGGCGGAGTTACAGGACCGCCGCAGTGGCCGTCTGCTGGTCCGCATCCCCGGCCAAAGGCACAAGCGGCAGCGTGAAAAGAAATGTGGATCCCGCGCCCAGCTCGCTTTCCGCTCTCACTTCGCCCCGGTGCGCCAGAACAATGTGCTTCACAATCGCCAGCCCCAGACCCGTCCCGCCCGACTCCCGCGAACGCGCCTTGTCCACCCGGTAAAACCGCTCGAAGATGCGGTCCAGATGCTCGGAAGCCATCCCCGGCCCAAAATCCTGCACGTAAAATTCCACCAGACCCGCCAGCTTCCGCGCGCCCACCACCACCCGGCCGCCCGATCCGCCGTATTTGATGGCGTTCTCGATCAGATTGCCGAATACCTGGGTCATCGCATCCACATCCGCCAGCACCATGGCGTCCGTCGTCTCGCCCGCTTCCAGTGCGATCCCCGACTCCATGGTCATTCCCGCCAGCGACTCCAGCGCGTCCGTCACCAGCACTGACGCCCGAACCGCCTGCCGCCGCGGCCTCCGCTGCCCGGACTCCACCTGCGCCAGCGCCAGCAGATCCTCGGTCAGCCGATTCACCCTCCGCGCGTTCTTCAGAATGATCCCCATGAACTCGCGCGCCGTCTCCGTCAGCTCCATGTCGTCGTCGAGCAGCGTTTCCACATATCCGGAAATCGACGTGAGCGGCGTCCGCAGCTCATGCGAGACATTCGCCACAAAGTCTCTCCGCATCTTCTCCGCCCGCTCGATTTCTGTCACATCGTGCAGAACCGCCACCGCCCCTCCATCCGGAGTTGGCGCCGCTCCAATCTCGTAAACCCGCCCCGGCTGCGCGGAAATCGCCTTGCCGCTCGCAAAGCGCCGCTCCTTCAGCGCGATCTCCACGCACCGCAGCACATCCGGGTCGCGGACGCTCACCACCAGCGCCTTGCCCGCCCTCACCGCCCCCGGCGCAATCCGCTGCATCACCGCATTCGACCAGCTCACCTGGCCGGCTGCGTCCACCGCAATCACCGCCTCCTGCATCGAGTCCAGCAGCGCCGCCAGCTCCCGCTGCTTGCTCTCCAGCGCCTGGAACGACGCCTCCAGACGTCCCGCCGTGACGTCCAGCGCTCGCGCCACCTCGCCGATCTCGTCGCTGTCGTCTTCCTGAATGCGAGCCGTAAAATCGCCGGAAGCGATCCGGCTGGCGAAATCCACCATGTGCCGCAGCCGCCGCGACGTTCGCCCCGCCACCCAGGCCGACACCAGCGTCGCCAGCACCAGCGAGATCAGCGACGCCAGCAGCAAATCCCGGTGCAGAATGTGCAGCGCGATCGCCTTTTGTTGCGCCGTCAGCGCAATCCGCGCGTCCCGGTGCAGCGAGTGCCGTACGATGTTGCGAAACGACAGGTCCAGCACCGCCGTGCCAATGCACAGCACCAGGAGAAACGACAGCAGAAGTTTAGAGAAAAATCTTCCAGTCACGCGGGAAACCCGGTACGGGGTCGGATACCGTCATTATCTCCCGTATTCCCCTCAGCTGGCATCGTCCGCCGACGGGCCGTACATACCGGGAATCGCAACATCCAGCAGCCGCAGGTACACGCCCAGCTGGCCGCGATGGTGGATCAGGTGATTCATAAACACCCGCCGCAGCGCCATCGCCCGGGGCAGCGACGCCAGCACCCGCTCCCCCATCCTGATGCTCCACATCTCCGTAAGCTGCTTATCCTGCAAACTCTCCAGAGCCTTCCGGGCTTCTCCCCGAACCGCGTCGAACCGCTCCAGCACCTGCGCCGAAGTGGCCGCCGCAAACGGCTTGAATCCCTGCTCCCGCACCAGCGTCTCCGTCGTGATGATGGCCGTGCACCGCTGCGGCAGATCGGCAATGTGCGAAGCCAGCCGTCCCAGCGTCATCGACTTCTCGTGCGGCTTCCACGCAAAGCTGGCCTCAGGCACGCGCTCCAGCATGCGCCGCGTTGCATCCATCTCCACATCGAATTCCAGCAGCAACAGCTCAGCAACAGTCATATCTCAGTCTCCGCAACCAGCCGGCTTCAGGGCTCTCAATCGACGGCCCGCTCGCCGCCCTTCGGTATCTCAAACCGATACCCGGCTCCCCGCACCGTCTTCAGGTAACGCGGGTTTTCCGGGTCCGTCTCAATCTTCTCGCGAATCCGCCGAACATACACGTCCACCGACCGAGGCGTCACAAACCGCGCGTCGCCCCACACCGCATCCAGCAGATGATCCCGGCTGAAAACCCGTCCCGGATGCCGCGCCAGATAATCCAGCAGCCGGAATTCTGTAGCCGTGGTGGTGGTAATTTCCCCCTTCACCTTCAGCTGCATCGCGCTGGCGTCCACCTCCACTTCGTCGAACACAATCACCGACGGCGACGACGGCCGCTCGAACCGCCGCAGCACCGCCCGCACCCGCGCCAGCAGCTCCCGCGGAGCAAACGGCTTCGTGATGTAGTCGTCCGCGCCCAGCTCCAGCCCCAGCACGCGGTCGTTCTCCGCCGCCCGCGCAGTCACAAAAATGATCGGGATCGTGCTCAGTGCCGGATGATTCCTCAACCGCCGGCAAACGTCCAGACCGTCGCCTCCCGGAACCATGATGTCCAGCAGAAACAGCGATGGCGCCTGGCGCTCGGCATCCGCAATCACTCCCGCCGGAGTGGAGTACTGCCTGGCATTGAATCCCGCTGCTTCCAGATGGTGCTGGATCAGGCGCGCAATATCGGCGTCGTCCTCGAGCACGAAAATGGTCTGGTTCAAAGAGCAATCCTTTCCCGCGCACCTCGGCCACGGTGCGCTTCCGCCATCAGCGTACCGCAGCAAAGCAAATAGAATGCAAAAGTTCGGTAAATTAGCCGGTCACAGCCTGTGACCCTTGTCATCCCCCAACGGCCACCGCCATGGGTCGCCGCGTGGCTGCATATCCGGCCGCCTCGCCTGCGCCTCCAACAGGTATCCTGCAACAGGAGTCGCGGTGAACAAGCTCAGACGCATCCTCAATATCGCGCTGATCTCAGCGCTCGCGGTGCTGCTCACGGTCGTCGTCCGCAACCGGTTTTCATCCCGCAACCAGGTCCATCCCGGATCGCTCATCGCCCTGCCGGGTGTGCATTTCCCCGCGCATCGGGACTCGCTCGTGCTCGGCATCTCCGCCACCTGCCACTTCTGCCGGAACAGTCTGCCCTTCTACAAACAGCTGACCGCTCAACTGCAAAATAAGGTGAAGGTCGTTGCCGTTCTGCCCCAGCCTCAACTCCAGGCCCAGGCCTTCGTCAGCAATGGCGGCCTCGTCGATACCCAGGTCGTCTCCCACAAACTCGCCACCATCGGCATCATCGACACGCCCACGCTGCTCATCGTCAGCGGCGACAGCAACGGCAAGGGCAGGGTGCAGTCCATCTGGGTAGGCGAGCTGGACCAGGCGCGCCAGCGGCAGCTGCTCGGCGCCCTGCTCCCCAACGCTCCCCTTCCGCAGCGCTGAACCGCAAAGCGCCCGCGCCTACTCCTCCCGCAGCAGAATCATCGGATCCACAGCCAGAGCACGCCGTGCCGGAATCCATGCCGCCAGCAGCCCCACCAGCATCATCGTGAGGATCACCCCGCCCAGCACGATCGGATCCCGCGGCGTCGCCTCGTACACGATCGAAGCCAGAACCCGCGTCGCCAGCAGTCCGCCCACCAGCCCCGCGACAGAACCGATCGCCAACAGACGCAGTGCGCGCCCCAACGCGGTGCCCAGCACCTCCGAACGCCCCGCTCCCAGCGCGATCCGAATCCCCAGCTCCCGCAGCCGCCGGCTCACCACATAGGACGCCATGCCGAAGATGCCCGTCACCGCCAGCATCGCTCCCAGCAGCCCCAGAACCCCCAGAGCCACCGTGGCCACCCGCGCCGGAAACAGCGCACCCGCCAGATTGCTGTCCCACGTCTGGATGGTCAGCGGCAGGCCCGGGTCGATCTGGTGCAGCTTCTGTTCCAGCGCCGCGGCGATCTCGCTGGGCGGCCGCTGCGAACGCACCACCAGCGACATCCCCGTCTGCGTGTGCTGCAGGATCGAGAAGAACATCGCCGGCTGCTGCCGCTCCGTCAGCGACCGGTATTTGCCGTTCTCCACCACCCCAACCACCTCCGCCCGGCTGCCTCCCCAGAACTTGAAGTGCCCGCCGATCGCTTTGCTCACCGATCCGAAAACCTTGCGGGCAAATTCGCGGTTCACAACCGCCACCACCGGAGCCTTCTCCGCATCGGACCACGCGATCTCCCGCCCCGCCAGCAGCGTGGTCCCCGCCGCCTTGAAGTACCCCGGTGAGACGTTATAGTTCATCGCATCCGCGGTATAGTTCGTCGGACGGAAATCGGTGATGGAGTCCTTGTAGACATACGAGTCTCCGCCGCCCAGGCTCAGCGGAATGTTGTCGATGTACCCGGCGGAGCTGACCCCGGGAATCGACTCGGCCGCCTCCAGCATCCGGCGCTGCACCAGCGGCGCCGTCTTCCCGGTGTATCCCGCCCACCCCAGATCCGCGGAGGCCAGCACGACATGATCGGGCCGGAACCCGAAATCCGAGTGCAGCGACCGCATCAGTCCCCGCACCGCCACCAGCGATGACGTCACCAGCACCGCGCAGATGGCGATCTGCAGCGCCAGCAGCAGATCCCGCAGGCTGAAGCGCCGCATATGCGCCGTCCCGCTGGACCCCGTCCGGATCACCTGCCACGGGTCCGTCCGCAGAATCTGCCGCACCGGCACGCTGCCAAACAGGAATCCACTCACAATGGCTAGCAGCAGCGCCACCGCATAAGTGCGCAGGTCTGGATTCACCGGCACATTGATGGGAATATCCGGAATTGGCTGCCACGCGCTCAGCCACCGCAGAATCACAATCCCGGACGCAAGCCCGGCAATGCCCCCCGCAATCGACACCACCATCGCCTCCGTCAGCAGCTGGCGAACGATCAGCCGCCGGCGCGAGCCGAGCGCAAGACGGACAGCGGCTTCCTTCGCGTGGTCAGCCGCCCGCGCCGCAAACAGGCTGCCCAGATTGGCGCACGCCGCCAGCAAAATCAACCCCGCCAGCAGCATCAGCCCGGCCATGAACGCTCGCGCCGGATCGCCCAGAAAATCCCCCACCAGCCCCGGCCGCGCCAGCGTGAAGTAGATGCCCTCGTCGTCCGACGGGTACGTCTTCGCCAGCCAGTGTCCAATGTTGTCCAGATCGGCCGGCGCCTGCGCCGGCGTAACCCCGGGCTTCAGCCGCCCAATCACAAACGGCGAATGATTCCCCCGGTATTTCAGGTTGTCGAAGCCGTTAATCAGCGGCTCCTCCACGATGGGAATCCACATCGCCGGAGCAAAGAACAGCTCCGTCCCCCGGAACGACGGCGGCGCCACCCCAATAATCGTCATCGGGTGCTTGTTGATCTGAATCGCCTGCCCGATCACGCCCCGGTCCGCATGGAAATGGCTCTGCCAGTACGCATAGCTCAGCACCACGTCCGGCGCCGAGTTCATCCCCTTTTCGTCCGAGGCGTGAAAAAACCGCCCCAGATACGGCTGGATGCCCAGCGCGTCGAAGTAGTTCCCGCTGGCCAGGTACGGCCACGCAATCGTGGGATTGTGCCCGCTGTCCACCCCCGCAGGCCCAATAATCTGAAACGTGATCAGCGACTGAAATGTGCGGTTGCGGTCGCGCAGATCCTTGTAGTCCGGATACGACTGCGACGCCCACTTCATCCGCTGCACCATGTACAGGTTCTCCGCATGCGGAACATTCACCGGCCGCAGAATCAGCGCGTTCAGCACGCTGAAAACGATGGCGTTGGCTCCAATGCCGAGCGCCAGCGTGATGATGGCCGTGAGGGTGAAACCAGGCGACTTCGCCAGATTGCGGAACGCAAGTTTCAGATCGCTAAACATACTCGGCCTTTCCGGTTCACGATGAGAGCCAGCGAACGAACACTTCTACGCTGAAAGCGCGGCG
>DAHVZZ010000476.1:0-13931 GCA_027323785.1 Acidobacterium sp.
ATCGACGGTCAGGTTCGGCGCGCCGTTGGCGAAGGGAACGCCTTCCTTCAGGGCGGCATAGGCGTAAATCTGCGAGGGCGCGATGGCGGGGTCGTTATCGACCAGACCCTTCTCGAACGACTCGACGGTGGCGTGGACGGCGGTGGGCTCCAGAAAAATCTCAGTGGAACCGCACCAGATGACGACCACGCGGTCCACCGTGGCGCGGAACTTCTGGATATCCGCGCGGACCTGCTGGGCCAGATCGCACTTGCTCTTGCCCTGCTTCACGTGGGTGCCGTTGAGCCGCTTCACATAGTACTGGTCGAAGACAGCCGGCATGGGCTTGATCGATTCCAGGTAAGGCCGGATGCTGGCCAGGTGATCGCGGTCGAGGACCTGAGCGTGGGCAGCGGCTTCGTACATGTTGTCCGGAAAGATGTCCCAGCCGGTGAAAACCACGTCGTTCAGGTCGGCGAGGGGGACAAATTCCTTCACCAGCGGGGTGCGGTTGTCGGTCCGCTTGCCCAGGCGGATGGTTCCCATCTGCGTGACTGAACCGATGGGCTTGGCCAGCCCTTTGCGTACTGCTTCAACCCCTGCAATCAGAGTGGTGGCGACGGCGCCCATGCCGACGACCATGACTCCGAGTTTTCCTTTTGCCGGCTGAACCGCCGAACCCTTTTCCGCTGCCATTCTCACTGCCTTTCACTGCCCGATATGGGTGACCGAAAATGTTGGAACCAAACTGTCAGTCTGCCCCCTGCGGCAGATTTTCGCAAATTACCATAGGTGGACGCCACGAATCCGGCATTGAACGGCGTCATGCCTCATCGGGGCGGGTGCGGTTATTCCAGTGGCTCCAGACGAACCAGACGATGCCGATCAGGACGACGATTTCGACCCCGAGGTGGAAGCGATGGAAGTCCGCTTTGAAACGGGGATCGGTCTCCCAGGCCTGCCCCAGGCGCATTCCGATCCATGCCAGCACGAAACACCACGGCCAGGAGCCGAGGAAGGTGTAGAGGTGAAAGCGGCCCTGGGGCATGCGGGCGATTCCGGCCGGCAGGGCGATAAAGGTGCGGATGACGGGAAGCAGGCGTCCGACGAAGACGGTGATGCCGCCGAAGCGCTGGAAAAAGTGCTCCGCCCGCCGCAGGTCGTGATGGCTGAGCAGGACGAAGCGGCCCCAGCGGGCAATGAAGGGAGGGCCGCCCCAGGCGCCGATCCAGTAGGCGACCGCGGAGCCGATGTTGCAGCCGATGGCTCCGGCGGTGGCCACCCAGAAGAGATTGAGCCGCGCGACGTGAGCGGCATGGGGTCCGCAGAGATAGCCGGCGAAGGGCATGATGATTTCGGAGGGGAGGGGGACGCAGGCCGATTCAATGGCCATCAGCAACCCGACGCCCCAGTAGCCGGAGGCCGAAATAACGGCAATGATGAAATGGCCCAGGGCCGCGACGATGTGTTCACTCATGCGAGTTTGAGTGTATCGTGACGGGCGCGCCGGGCCGGAGAGAATTTAGGGCGAGGGCTGCGAGGCCGCCTCCAGCCGGTTTAGCGGGCGCGGACGGTGCGGCGCTCGATGCGCTTTTCGCAGGACGCCTGCAGGATGCGCTGGATGTAAACGCCGGGGGTGACGATGTGGTCCGGGTCCAGCTCGCCCGGCTCAACCAGCTCATCGACCTCGGCAATGGCAACGCGGGCGGCGGTGGCCATCATGGGATTGAAGTTGCGGGCGGTTTTGCGGTAGACGAGATTGCCCTGGCGGTCGCCCTTCCAGGCCTTGATGAGGGCGAAGTCGGCGCGCAGCCAGCGTTCCAGCAGGTAGGTTTTGCCGTCGAAGTCGCGGGTCTCCTTGCCCTCGGCGACGATGGTTCCGACGCCGGCCGGAGTGTAGAAGGCGGGAATACCGGCCCCTCCGGCGCGGATGCGTTCCGCCAGCGTGCCCTGCGGGGTGAGGCGCAGGTCCAGTTCGCCCTTGAGGACTTTTTCCTCCAGCAGGCGGTTTTCCCCCACATAACTGCCCGTGTGGGAGGCGATCATGCCGGCTTCCAGCATCAGGCCCATGCCAAAGCCATCGACGCCCATGTTGTTGCTGATGGTGTGGAGGCCGGTGAGTCCGCGGCGCGCGTTTTCGGCGACGAGGGCGGCGATGAGGTTTTCCGGAATGCCGCAGAGTCCGAATCCGCCCAGCATGAGGGTAGCGCCCGAGGGGATATCGGCCACCGCCGCCGCCGCGCTTTCGCAGACCTTGTTCACGCCGAACCTCCGTATCGTTGAGCAGGATAGCCAGAAATGGGCAGGATGCGCCAGGGGCGGAGGACGCATTCGACGAGCGGGTCATCCTAACCAGCATGGCGAAGCCGGAGGCGGTGCCGGAAAGAAGCAGGCTGCTGCGGGAAACGCTGCTGTTCGACTGGAAGAAATGGAATCCGCCCGTGGCGTGGCACTCCATGCCGGCGATTGCGCTGTCGCTGGGGCTGGGCATCGGGCTGGGCAGTCCGGAGAGCGGTCTGGTGGCGGCGGCGGGCGCGTTTACGACGGGGCTGGGCGCGCTGCAGACGATTCGCGGGTCGTGCACCATTCCCATGCTGCTGGCGGCGGCCGGCGTGACGCTCTCGACGTTTGTGGGCATGGTGGTGGGTCACCAGAGCGTCGCGTTCCTGGTGGTGAGCGGCCTGTGGGCGGCCATTTACGCGCTGCTGACGGCGCTGAAGGGCGGAACCAGCTGGGTGGGGCTGCAGTGCGCCGTCTTCCTGCTGGTTTCGAGCGCCTTCCACACCTCGCCGCGCGGCGCTCTGACCCGCTGTTCGCTGATCCTGGGCGGCGGGCTGCTGCAGACGCTGTTCATGATGGCGATCCGGCGATGGGCACGCAGCGGGTATTGTCCGGAGGAACCGGCGGCGGGGCCTCCGCTGTGGAAAAGCCTGGGAGGAGTGCGCGGCTGCGCGATGCTGCGGACCCCGGTTTGCCGCTACAGCCTGCGCATGACCCTGGTGGTGGCGGGCGCGGCGGAGATCTACCGGTATACGAATTTTTCCAACGGCTACTGGATTCCCATGACGGCGCTGCTGGTGGTGCGGCCGGATTTCGTCCAGACGCTGACGCGGGGAGTGATGCGGGTGGCGGGAACGCTGCTGGGGGTGTGGATGGCGGGGCTGATCGCGGCCCACCTGCATCCCTCGCCGGCGATGCTCGGGGGGCTGATTGTCTTCTTTGCCTGGTGGGCCTATTCGCTGCTGAGCGTGAATTATGCGCTGTTCACGCTGAACCTGACGGCGTACATCGTCTTTCTGCTGGCGCTGGCGGGGATTCCGGAAGCGGCGGTGGTCCACCGGCGAGCCGCCTTTACGCTGCTCGGCGGAGGGCTGGCGCTGCTGGCCTATGTGGACCTTTTTCGCCGGACCGGCAGGTGGATCCGGGCAGAACGGCAGCGCGCCGCCAGCGAACAGTCCGCCCGGTAAAGGCGGCCCCATCCCGCCCTCCGGTGCGGCCGGACGGAAGTGGTATTCCGACTTGCGTCAAATTCTTACATAGTGGAAATATCCGCATAATCCCACGAAACTGGAAAGCTACGGCCCGATGCGCGATGCCCTGATTGCTGTATTCCTTGTGGTAATGGTCCTTACGCCGGCGGTGGTGGCCGCCCGCAGCGCCCGCGGCCGCGATTCCGACCGGTAAGCACGGCAAGCCGCCGCGGCAGTCCGCGGTAACGGCGCTGCCGTGGCCTTTTGCTGCGTCCGCCGGCGGCTTTGCTCTACACTGAAAGTCCAGGCTCAGAGAGGACCGAACCATGCTTGTCGTGATGAAGGCGCAGGCCAGCCAGGAAGAGATTCAGGCCGTTTGCGAACAGATTGAGGCGCTGGGTTTTCGCGCGCACCCCATGCCGGGAGCGCAGCGGACCGCTATTGGTATTACCGGTAACCAGGGCGAAGTGGATCGCGGCAACCTGGAGGAGATGTCCGGCGTGGCGGAGGTGATCCGCGTCTCCAAGCCGTACAAGCTGGTGAGCCGCGAGGTGAAGGAAGAAGACACGGTGATCCGCTTTCCGGGGACCAACGCCACCATCGGCGGAGCGCAGGTGGCGATGATTGCCGGGCCGTGTTCGATCGAGTCGCGGGAGCAGGCTTTTGCCATCGCCGAGCAGGTGGCCCTGTCGGGCGCGCAGTTCTTCCGCGGCGGCGCTTACAAGCCGCGCACGTCGCCGTATGCCTTTCAGGGGCTGGGCGAAGAGGCGCTGAAGATCATGGCGGAGATTCGCGACCGCTTTGGCCTGCGGATCGTCACCGAGGCCATCGACCATGAGGCGCTGGAACTGGTGGCGGAATATGCGGACGTGATCCAGATTGGCGCGCGCAACATGCAGAACTTCTCGCTGCTGAAGGCCGCCGGGCGCAAGCGCAAGCCGGTGCTGCTGAAGCGCGGGCTGGCCGCCACCTTGGACGAGTTCCTGATGGCCGCCGAATACGTGATGAGCGAGGGCAACTACGAGGTGGCCCTGTGCGAGCGCGGCGTGCGCACCTTCGCCGACCACACCCGCAACACGCTCGACCTGTCGATTGTGCCGGCCGTACAGCGGCTGAGCCATCTGCCCATTCTGGTGGATCCGAGCCACGGCACCGGCAAGCGGAACAAGGTTCTGCCGCTGAGCCGGGCGGCGGTGGCCGTGGGCGCCGACGGGCTCATTGTGGAGGTCCACCATCAGCCGGAGAAGGCGCTGTCGGACGGGATGCAGTCCATCTTGCCGGAGCAGTTCACGACGCTGATGGACGAGTGCTCGCAGATTGCCACCGTGCTGCACCGCAGCGTGCCGCGCGGCATCGTCACCGAGCCAAGCCAGGCGGAGCAGGGCGCGGCGGCGCTGTAGAGCCGGACCCCCCCCCGGAAAAATCAGCCACAGGAACCACCGCACGGAGACGATATTGATTCTGGACCGGATGAGCCTCGGAACGTCTTCAGGGCCGGCCAGGTTGCGGCGCGCGGCGAGCCTGTTGCTGGCCGCGGTGTTTCCGCTGCTCCTCAGCGGCTGTACCCGCAAGCGGTTTCCGCAATATCCCCCCGACTACCGCGAATTTGCGTGGGTGACCAACGGCGGCGACAACACCGTCACGGTGATCGACCTGGTGAACATGCAGGAAGCCGGGACAATCCAGGTGGGCGCCGATCCGACCGCCATCGCGGTCAATCCCAAACACCGGGAAGTCTATGTGGCCAACACCGGCAGCGGCACCATCAGCGTGATCAGCGCCGTGAAAAACAAAGTGGAAGCCACCATCCCCGTACACCGCGGTCCATCCGCTATCGCCGTGGACGATGCAGGGCTGCGGGCTTACGTCGCCAATGCTCTCTCCAACAATGTTTCGGTGATCGACCTGAAGGACCGGCGCGTGGTCGGCACGGTGGGCGTTGGCGAAGGGCCGGACTGGGTGCGGATTGCCCCGAACGGCGACAGCCTGGTGGTGGCCAATGCACGCGCCGGCAGCGTGAGCATCGTCGATCCCCATTCGCTCAAAGTGCGGTCCGTCTTCAGCGGATGCCCGGATGCTTCCGATCCCGTCATTCTCCCCGACTCCTCCAAGACCTTCGTGGCCTGCACCGGCGGCCATCAGGTGATGGTGGTGAGCCTGGCGCGGCCGAAGAGCGTAATCCCCGAAAATCACACGGACCATCTGCTGGCCTTCCTCGACGTGGGACCGAAGCCCGCGCATCTGGCTCTGAAGCCGGACGGAGGCGAGATTTTCGTGCAGAATTCCGGCAGCGACACCATCTCGGAGATCGCCACCACGAACAACGAGGTGGGTGGAACCTACACCATCGGAGAGCATCCGGATGGCGGCCTGGTGAGCGCGGACAACTCCACGCTGTGGGTCAGCAATGCCGATGCGGGCACCGTAGCCGCCTACTCCATCGATTACGGGCAGTTGCTGAATACGGTGCAGGTGGGCAGCGGGCCGGGGCCGCTGGCCTTCTCCGATGGCGGCTTTCTGGTGCTGGCGCTGGACCGGCAATCGGGCGATGTGTCGGTGATCCGGACCATCAGCTACACGCCCAAAGGCGATCCAGTCACCGGCTCGCTGTTCACGGTCTTTGCGACGGGCAAGCACCCGAACGCCCCTGCGGTGAAGGGATTCAGCCTTTTGTGATGTGCCGGTTGTCCGGCGCGGGCTCGGCACAGGCAAGATAGACCGTCATCGTCGTGCCGTGATGCTCCGGGTCGGTCGAGGACTCCACTTCGATTCTGCCGCCATGCTTTCTGGCGATTCCATCGGAGACCCACAGGCCGAGGCCGGTGCCGGTGTGGCTTTTGGTGGTGAAGAAGGGCTGAAACAGGCTGGCAATGTGCTCGGGCGCGATGCCGCCGCCGTTGTCGCGCAGCGAGACACTGAGCATCTCCTCCGTGCAGTTGACGGAGAGCTTTAGCTGGCCGGGGCGGCCGTTCGCGGAAGACTGCACAGCGTCGATGGCATTGGCGATCAGGTTGGAAAACAGCTGCTTGAGCTCTCCGCGATAGCCGCGAAGGCTGGACTGCGCGGGGGCGGAGTTCTCGAGGCTGACGGAAAGATCCCGCAGGCGGGGCTGATAGAGATCGAGAATTTCGCGAAGCAGCGGCTCGATTTCCACGTCGACGGGAGCGGTGGTGTCGCGGTAGAAGGCCAGCGTCTGGCGCGCGATATGGGAGACGCGGGCGATCTCGCGATCGGCCAGCTGCAGGCACTCGCGGTTGCGCGCGCTGAGGGTTTCGTCCAGGCCCATGATGTAAAGCAGGTTGAGCACGCTCTCCAGCGGGTTGTTGATCTCGTGGGCGATGGTGGCGGCCAGCCGGCCGGTGGAGGCAAGCCTCTCGGAGCGGCGCAGCGCCTCTTCGGATTTGCGGCGGCGGGTCATATCCAGGCAGACGCCCAGCAGACGCCGCCGGCCTTCGGCGTTGGCGCCAATCGACATGCGGTTCACGATCCAGCGATCGACGCCGTTGCGGCACACGCGCAGCTCCACCTCCGCCGGCTTGCCGGATCGGATGGCCTGCCGGGCGGCGCGGCGGAGCGAGTCGCGCTCGGGCGCATCGAGGATTTGGAGAGCGTCCTCCACGTTACGGGGAGCGGCGCTTTCCTCGATGCCGCACATGCGGCACACTTCGGCGGACATGAAGAAGCAGCCCTCGCGCGGATCCCACTCCCACATGCCGAGCGAGGCGATCTGCTGGGCCAGTTCCAGGCGCTGATTGGTGGTTCGCAGCTTCTGCCGCTCCTGGCGGGTTTCGGCCAGCGAGCCTTCCAGCTTTTTGCGGGTGGCGAGCAGGCTGGAAGCGATTTCATTGCTGGCCCGCGCATTTTCCGCCGCCAGCTTTGCGCGGGCATTCACAATGCGCAGCTCATGGGCGGAGGCGAAGAGACGGCCGAGCAGGCGTGCGGCGAGCCAGAATTCCTCGTTCTTCCTGCCGCCGAAAGACGAGCCGGGCTTTTTGCCCAGCAGCGCGACCACCGTTTCCGAGTCGATGCGCCGCGCCTCCACGAGGCAAAGCTCCTTGCCGCGGTAGGGCGAGGGCAGCTCGGCCGTGGCGCCGTCCTCGTCGATGCTGAGAATAAAGCGCTGCCAGGCCAGCGAATTGGGCAGAGTCTGCGCGAACGGAGGCGCGGGCAGGAAGGCCTGCACCTCGCGGTCGTAGCAGAAAATCAGGATGTCCTCAGCTCCGCCCTGCCGCGCAAACGAGCGGCTGGCGGAAATGGGATCACCATAGCCGGCCCCGCCAAAAACCGACGCCGCGCCGGTGGCGATCTCAGCGACCAGAGCGAGCAGGTTCAAGGGTTACTCCGGGATAACACAGACCACGGCCGTACAGTTGTGGAAGCCGCTGAACTGGCCCTCCACCTGAGCAACCTGTCCGTAGGTGTTGCAGCCGACCAGAGGCACCTGTCCGAGTTTGTCGGCCACTGCGCTGAGCTCGTTGCCAAAGCCTTTGCCGACACGCAGCCGCGTGGCGACACAGTCGAAAAAGAGCGCCGCTCCGGGCTTATTGCCTTCCAGCTGCGCCAGGGCATCCTCGGCCGCCTCGACCGCCGCCTCGGCGGCGGCTTTGCCGTCGGCGGACATGATGCTGACAGCGGCGCCGGTAGGCACTTCCACGCAGCAGGTAAGCCCGCCATCGCCGCTGAAGCCGAGAGGCACGCGCAGCTTGTATCCGGCGTCGGACTTGACGCCGACGATGTTGTGCAGCAGGAAGGGCAGCGGGTCCGCCATCTCCAGCTTCTGATGCGACTCGGTGGCGAACTCGGTGTAGATGTCAGTGACGGGCGTGGCGTTCAGGCTGTAGAGAGAAACGCCGCGCGCCTCAGTAACGCGCATGAGCGGGGTTGCCGGCTTCCAGCCGTGGCGGACGCCGATGCCGAGCGGCTTGTTGCTGAGAATCTCCAGCGCCACGGCGGCGTTGGTGTGGGCTTCGGTGCCGCGGAAGACGAAGGTCTTGCGGAAGGCGGCATCGTCGCCGGCGCCTCCGCCGAAGAGCTGGTGGCGTCCGCCGGATTCGAGGAAGATGGCCTCGATGAGGTCCTCGGCCGAGCCGGCCAGCGGGTCGTTCAGGACCAGAGCATATTTGTAACGGTAGCGTTCCGATTTTGTTCCCTGGAAACCGGCGACAATCTCCTTCGCCGTCTGACGGGGATTCTGCGAGAGGCCCAGGCCGAGTCCGGAGGCGAAAGCCATCTCATCCGACAGGAAGGCAATGGCGCTGGTGGCGCCTTCCGCCTGGCGCGTTCCGGAAAACTCGCCCGCGGAGGAGCATCCGACGAGTTGCTTCGGATGGAGCTTCTCGGTAAGCGTTTTCAATAGGGTGGGGTAATCGTGCCTGCTGGAACAAAAGACGATCAGCGCATCGGGAGCGGAGATGGTGGCGGCGATCTGGTCCGCGAGCTCCAATGCGGCGGCATGGCTGTCGGCATGACTGCTGAAAGCAGAAGCTGTCTTGTTCATTTTTCACCTGCGGCCGAATCCGGCGGCGATTGAGGGCCTGAGTTACCCTGGGGGGAGCAACAGCCACAATCATAACGTGGGGCGCGCGATTTGGTCAGACCTTTGCGGCGAACCGCGGACTTTTCACGGGCCTCACAGGCGCTCCACGAGGGTTTTGGCGCGCCGGCGCCAGACGATCCGGAGCTTTTCCTGGTCGAGAATACGTTTCGCCTGCAGGCGCGCGTGATTGGCCCAGGGACCGACCGGGTCCAGCCGCGCATAGGCCAGCCAGTGACGGAGCGCCTTGCGGCGACGATCGCTGCGCTCGAACGACAGCGCGAGATTGTAGTGCGCATCGGCATAGCCGGGCGCCAGGTGGATGGCTGCCAGGTATGCCTGGACCGCTTCATCGACCCGCTTCAGCTCGTCGAGCGCATTGCCCAGGTCGAAGAAGGCCAGCGCGTAATCGGGGCTGGCGAGGGTGGCGCGGCGGTACATCTGCTCGGCGCGCTGGAACTCGTGCTGGTTATAAAGGATGGTCCCCAGATTGATGGCGGCCGGCCCGTGCTCGCCCAGCGCCAGAGCCTCCTCATAGTACGCGACCGCCTCGGCGATCCGGCCCTGCTCCTCGCAGCGAACGCCATCGAGGAAGAGCAGACCGATCTGGTCCTGCCGGTGAGCGGCGGAGCAGGAAGCCTCGTCGACCGCTGCCACACGAGCGGCGCCGGCCTCAAAATCGAATTCGAACTGCCGGGCAACCGGATCCATGGCCGCCCCGGAGTGGCGAAACACCACCCGCGGCCCGCGTCGGGCGACTCCCGCTTCCAGCAGAGGATTGGCCATGCCGGAGACTGCCTTCATGGCGCGGATGCCGTTGCGGATGCTGGCTGCCGAAACGCGCATAGCGCGCAGATCGCGCAGCTTGCGCAGCTGGACCAGGTCGTCGAAACCGTAGTCTTCGGCGACGGCGATCAGTCCGGCCTTCTCCCACCCGTTCAGTTGCCGGGAGGAGATGTGCAGTATGCGAAGAACATCCTGGCGGCTGTATCGATTCACGTTGGCTGGAGCGGTGCTCCTCTTGTTTCAACCGATTATGCGCGGGCATGCGAGCGGGAGCAAGTGCGCTCCGTAAAAATTAGTGGATAAATCGGTACGAAATCCCCGCGCATGACACGGCCAGGAGCAAAGGTTTATCGTTCCCATGGAGCTGTTCGGCTCAGGATCCAGGCCTCTTTTCATAACGTCTTTTAGGGAGTGTCGGAGATGCGTTTTTCGCGCGCGATAGTTGCAACCGTTTTCATTGCCCTGTTTTCCAGCCCCGGTCTCTGGGCTTCCGGGCCGCAACAGCAAGAGGCCGGCGCGCAGCCCCTGTGGCCGCAGACGGCCACGGACTTTGCCAGCCAGCCGCCGCTGCTGGTCGGCGCCGCGTGGTATCCGGAGCAGTGGCCCGAATCGCGCTGGGACAAGGACCTGGCGCTGATGGAAGCCGCGCACATCGACGTCGTCCGCATCGGCGAGTTCGCGTGGAGCAGCATGGAGCCGGAGCAGGGCGTGTACAAATTCGGCTGGCTCGACCGCGCCATTGCCGACGCCGCGCGGCATCACATTGCCGTGGTGCTGGGCACGCCCACCGCCGCTCCGCCGGCATGGCTCACCACCCGCTATCCGCAGACACTGCGCGAGAATCAGTACGGACGCCGCGCGCAACACGGCAACCGCGGCCAGTTCTCCTTCAGCGATCCGACCTACCGGTATTTTGCGCACCAGATCGTTCTGCAGATGGCCCTGCATTTCGGGCACAACCCGGATGTGGTCGGCTGGCAGCTGGGCAATGAGTTTGGCACGCCGGACTTCGGCCCGACAGCGCAGCAGCAGTTCCACGCATGGCTGCAAAAGAAGTACGGCACCATCGCCAATCTGAATCGGAAGTGGGCCACGGCGTACTGGAGCGAGACGTACAACAACTTCAACCAGATTCCCGCGCGCTCCGGCAATGAGAACCCGGCGCTGCTGCTCGACTGGAAGCGTTTCGTCACCGACACATGGATCAGCTATGCAAAGAATCAGATCTCCGCGCTGCGCCCGAACATCGATCCGCGCCAGTTCATCACCACGAACACCATGGGCTGGTTCGACGGCTTCAATGAATACGAACTCCATAAAGTGCTCAACATTGCCGCCTGGGACGACTACATCGGCGGCAATCACTACGACTATCTGGACAATGGCGCGCGGCACGACCTGGCGCGCGGCTACAAGATGAAGGACTTTTGGGTGATGGAAACCGAGCCGGTCTTCGTGGACTGGCGCGCAACCAACACGCCGCTGAAACGCGGGCAGGTACGCGACATGGCCTGGCAGGCCGTGGGACACGGAGCCAACGCCGTCGAATACTGGCAGTGGCGCAGCGCTCCCAACGGCCAGGAGGAATACCACGGCACGCTGCTGGGTGCGGACGGAACGCCCGTTCCCGCCTACTACGAGGTCGCGAAGGTGGGCAAGGAGTTCGCCGAGGCCGGCCAGGCCATCGCCGGAACCATGCCGCACTCGCAGGTGGCGCTGGTCAACGATTACGATTCGCGCTGGGCGATCGACTTCCAGCGGCAGAGCGCGGCCTTCGACCCGGTGGCCGAGATGATGGCCTTCTACCGGCCGCTGCGCACGCAGAGCCAGGCGGTGGACGTCATCTCCATCCACACGCCGCTCGACCGTTACAAGCTCGTCGAACTGCCCGCACTCAACGTCATCTCCCAGGCAATTGCCGAGAAGCTGGAAGCCTACGTTCGCCAGGGCGGACACCTGGTGCTCGGTCCGCGCACCGGTATGAAAAACGAGTACGACGGCCTGCAGCCGGAGCGCCAGCCGGGTCCGCTGGTTCCCTTCCTCGGCGGACGCGTGGAGCAGTACTACGCGCTCGACACCAACGTTCCGGTGAGCGGCCAGTTCGGCAGCGGCACCGCCAATATCTGGGCTGAACAGCTGCAGGTGCAGTCGCCCGATACAAAAGTCCTGATGCGCTACGGCAAAAGCAATGGCTGGCTCGACAATCAGCCGGCCGTCATCACCCGCCAGGTGGGCAAGGGCACCATCACCTATGTGGGCGCATGGCTCGATCCGAAGCTGATGAGCAGCCTGACCGCGAGCCTGCTGCACCAGGCCGGCGTGCAACCCATCCTGGCCAATGTGCCGAAGGGCGTCGAGGTCTGCCAACGCTCCGGACATGGCAAGTCGATCCTCATTCTGATCAACCACAACACGGTGCCGGAGCATGTCGCGCTGCCCTCCGCGATGCACGAGATCCTCGGCACGCCGGCCACGGTCAGCTCCGTCGATCTGCCGAAGTACGGCGTCGCGGTGCTGGAGAGCCAACAATAACTGCAATCGAAGACTGATATTCTCTCAGGCGTCGGGGATGGAAATTCCCCGGCGTTTTTTTCCGCGGACAGGTGCTGCTCGGCCTTCCGCGGCGTCTATCACCTGCGAGGCTAACGATGCGATTCTCCTGGCTGCTGGCGGCACTGCTGCTGCCCCTGTCTGTTTGCGCCCAGACGATCATTCCTGCCGGAACGATCCTTCCGGTGCGTCTCGACTCATCTCTGAATGCGGCGCATCTGCGGGCCGGCGACATGGTGAAGGCACGGGTGATGCAGGATATTCCCGGCACATCGATCCGCCGCGGAGCCCAGGTGGAAGGGCGCGTGATGAGCGCCTCCGCGCATCAGCTCCGGCTGCAGTTCACCGCCGTCGTCTCGCATGGCCGGCGCTATCCCATCGCCACCAACCTGCGCGCCCTCGCCTCCATGATGGAAGTGCAGCAGGCATTTCTCCCGCAGGGCGCACCGGCGCGCGGCTTGCCGCCCGAGGAATGGAATACCCGCCAGATTGGCGGCGATGAAGTCTACCGCGGCGGCGGTCATGTGATGCGCGGCGACACCGTCGTGGGCGAGCCCACCCCCTACGGCGTGCGCGGGCACCTGATCGCAAACGGCAAATGCCGCGCCGCCGTGGCCGGCAATTCGGGAGTGCAGGCGTTCTGGATTTTCTCCACCGACGCCTGCGGCGTCTACGGCATCCCCGGGCTGCAACTCGACCACGCTGGGCGGACGGCGCCCGTCGGCACCATTGAGCTCAAGTCGAAGAGCGTGCCTTTACTGGTGCGCGGAGGCAGCGGATGGCTGCTGCGCGTGGCGCGTTCCTGAAAGCGATGATCGCGAACGGCCTCTACGGCTGCGTGAGTTGTTCCCTGCTCTGCGCCGCCTTCTGGAAGACGCGCGAGATGGCCCGCAGCACCGCCTTGCGCGGAAGCTGCCCGTCCTCGCCGGCGAAGATGACTTCCCCCGCGCGTTTCACCTGCGGACGGTAACACCACCGGCTGAAGAGGCAAAGGAAGTCCGCGATTTGCGCGGGCGATGTTCCTTTCCTTTTTTCTCCGGACTGCGGACGGCGCAACTCCGCCAGGGCCGCATCCAGCCGCTGTTCCAGTTCGTCGCGAGTGGCCAGCGTGACCGCGGGAGCGTCGAGCGGAACCGCCTCGACGGCGACCGGCTGCGCGAAGAGCGACGTCGATCCGGCCGACTCATTGGGATGCCGCATTCCGGCGACGGAATAGAACGCCGGCCCGCGCAGCTCGCCTTGCGCCAGCAGAAACAGGGCCACACACTCGGGCTCCGCCGCCGCCTGTACGATGACGCCATCCAGCTGCGAGAGAGGCCGCACGCACTCGGGCATGGCCGCGGCAACCGTCTCCGCCTTCGTCAGACGTGCGTGAAGCTCCGCGGCGCGCTCGAACTCCAGCAACTCCGACGCCTGTTCGCGCCTGCGGCGCAGATCGTCGACCAGGCTGGAGCCGCGTGTGCGCAAAAAGGCCCGGACCGCGGCGGCTTCCTCGGCGTAGCGCTCATCGGTGCAACCCTCGAAGCACGGCGCCAGGCACTTTTTCATCTCCGAGTAGACGCAGCCGGGAAAAGCCGGATCGGGATGCAGATCTTCCCAGCAGCGGCGCAGCA
>DAHVZZ010000486.1:0-9078 GCA_027323785.1 Acidobacterium sp.
GGGAGCAAGCTGGGTGCGCTGGCGGCGCGGCGGAAGCCGCTGCAGGACACGCCGACCCCGGCAGGGAATCCGGCAGCGGCGGCGGTGCTGCTGCGGCTGGAGGAGTTGAGCGGCGAAGTGAAGTATCGCGAGATGGCCGAAGAGACGCTGGAGTGTTTTGCGGGAGTGGTGGAGCACTTTGGGATTTATGCCGGGACGTACGGTCTGGCGCTGCTGCGGCTGCTGCTGGAGCCGGTGCAGGTGGTGGTGATTGGGAGCGACGAGCAGGCGAAGGGACTGGAGGCGATGGCGCGGGCGCGGTACGCGGTGAACAAGATGGTGGTGGAACTGGGTCCGGAGGGGTTGGAGGCGGAATTGCTGCCGCCGGCGCTGGCGGAGACTCTGCCGGAGATTCGGTGGGAGGGAAAGAGCATGGCGCTGGTGTGCTCGGGGCGGACGTGCCAGCCGCCGACGAGCGATGCGGAGGAGTTGCTGAGAGCTGTTCGCTGCTAGGAGTTTGTTGAAAAACAGAATTTCGGCCAAGAACCTACCCAATCCATTGCGTGGGTCAGTTTGCCGTTACACAATTTGCTGCGCCTCGCTCGATGCTTCGGCGCGTTTTTCAACAAACTGCTAGGGGCACCGTGGAGATGTTCTGATCCCGCTCAAGCCAACGGAAGGCTTGAATGGAGCACCCGCGTGAGCGGGATGGGCAGGGTCGGCTTGGTAGAATAGGAAAAGGCGAATGGGCCTGGAGGATTGAGGCGAATGTATCCAGAGATTATGGTGATTCCGATGCGCGAAGAACTGACGCGTGCCGGCATCAAGGAGACGCGGACTGCGGCGGAAGTGGATGCGGCTCTGGCTGCTCCCGGCACGACGATGGTGGTGGTGAATTCGATCTGCGGCTGCGCGGCGGGCAAGATGCGGCCGGGCGTGCGGCTGGCGCTGCAAAACCCGGTGCTGCCGGACCAGTCGATTACGGTGTTTGCGGGGCAGGATCGCGAGGCGACGGAGCGTGCGCGCTCGTATTTTGAGGGGAATCCGCCGTCGTCGCCGGCCGTGGCGATTTTGCGGGATGGAAAGCTGGTGTACCTGATGCAGCGTTTCGTGATTGAGAACAACACGGCGCAGGCAATCGGGGCGGAGCTGGCGCGGGCGTTTAACGAGTTCTGCGCGAAGACGACTGCGTAAATTCTGGAAGGCTGCAAGACGGAGAGGCTGCGCGAGGCGCAGCCTTTTCTGTTTTTGCGGGTAGAAATGCGAAAGGCACGGAGGGTATCCGTGCCTTTCGAGCATGATGGGACGAAGAACGCTTATCTGCGGATGATTTATCTGGGGACGATCTGGACAGCAGCCAGAGTGTCAGCGTAACTGATGGACGGCTGGGGCTGTTTCGTCTTGCTCGTGTTCTGGGCGCGGGCTTCGTCGACCTTGGGGCCAAGGCCGAGCTTGATGAGGGCGCGCGCGTCGGGCATCAGCCGGGTCTGCCAGCCGTGATCGGCCTGATATTTGCGCATGGCGTCCTGGGTTTTGGCGTCCCAGAGGCCGTTTGGCTCGCCGGCAAGGTAGTGCTTCTTGATCAGGGCGGCCTGGATCTGGCGCACGCGATCGGAGGTCATGCCGCGCTGGCCGCGGATGTAGTGATGCACATAGCGGCGATGGGGGTGGTATTGGGGGTGATGGTAACGGTAGTGCCGGTGAGCGATGGGGCTACGATGGCTGCGGGCGGCCAGAGCGGGAGTGGCCAGCAGGGCAACGCTGAGGAGGAGTAGGTGCCAGCGGCGCAAAAGGGGCATCAAAAAAACCTCAAAAAAAATGAATCCTTACTCCTGCAGATTATTCATCGAATCGTAAAAATGCAATGCAAGAAAGAACCGGCTACCAAAAAGAGAGCCGGTTTGGTAACAGGTTGGTTCCATTACGGGAGGGTGCCACCGACGTAGCTGGTGCCTCCGCTGGGATCCTGAGGATTGACCAACTGGAGGGCGACGTCGTCACCCGGCTTGAGTCCGGCAACGATGGCGCGGAATTCCGCTACGTTGTTGACGGGATGGCGGTTGATGGCGGTGATGACCATGCCCTGGGCGCCTGCGAGGCCGAGCTGGCGGTCCGCAAAGGAACCGGGCTGTACGGACTGAATAAGGACGCCGTGCAGGTCCGCCGGAGCTCCCTGAGGCAGGTCGCTGACGGTGATGCCGAGCTTGACGGGCCCGGTCATACCTGGGCCGCTGGACGAACCCTCGCCGGCGCCGCCACTCTTGAGCAGCTTTTCGAGCTCCGTGCGGCTGATGACGCCGACGTCGGCGGTCTTGTGCTGGCCGTTGTCGATGTAGCCGAGGGTGACCGAGGAGCCGGGCTTCTTGGCGGTGATGACGTTGACCAGATCATCGCCATTCTTGATGGGCTGGCCGTTGACGCTGGTGATGATGTCCCCTGCCTTGAGGCCGGCTTTCTGGGCGGGAGTGCCGGGAACGACGCTGCTGATGAGCACACCGGAGGTAAAGCCGTAGACATGGGCGACGGCCGGGGGCAGATTCTCCTGGAACTGGATGCCGAGGCTGCCGCGGATGACCTTGTGTTCGGGGCCGATGAGCTGGTTGTAGACGCCGATGACGGTATTGGCGGGCATGGCAAAGCCCATGCCCTGGAAGCCGCCGGTCTCAGTGTAGATAGCGGTGTTGACGCCGATGACCTGGCCCTTCATGTTGACGAGCGGGCCGCCGGAGTTGCCGGGATTGATGGCGGCATCGGTCTGGAGATAGTGCTTGAACTGCTGGGATGCGCCGGGTCCGAGGGTACGGTTTTTCGCCGAAATAATACCGGCGGTGACGGTCTCAGTCAGGCCGAGGGGCGCGCCGATGGCGATGACCTGGTCGCCGACCTGAATGGAGGAGGAGTTGCCCATCTGGACGGTCGGGAGCGGGTGGCCGACGTTGATCTTGATGACTGCGAGGTCCGTGTCCTTGTCAAACCCCACGACCTGGGCGGGATGACCGACCGATCCCGGAGGGTCAGACTTGAGCTTGACGAGGATGCTGGTGGCTCCGCGGATGACGTGGTAGTTGGTGATGATGTAGCCATGGGGATCAACGATGAAGCCGGAGCCGAGGGCCTCGCGGACCTGGTTGTCCTGATTGGGCTGGCCGGGCTGCATGCCAAAGAAGTGCTGGAAGAACTGCTGCATGCCGTTGTTTCCGCCGGGGCCATACTGCTGGAACTGTTGCGTCTGCTTGGGCACGGTTTCGGTGCTGATATTGACGACAGCCGGGCTGACTTCCTTGGCGATCCTGGTGAAATTGGTGGCGAGATCGACCGGAGGCGGAATTTTGAGCGGAGCCGCATCAGAGCTGTTGACCTTGGTCTGGCCATGGACCCCGTTTGCAACCAGGGAGCCGATGAGAATGCCGCCGGACAGGGTTGCAAGAATAGTGAACGTAAAAGCGAGACGACGCGTGCGCAGCCGTCTGAGCAAAGATTTCATATTGGGTCTAACCTCGTATCGTCGTTCAGATGCGTAAAAACAATCCCGTCATCAGTATATAGATCGGGTACGGACAGAAGTATGAGCGTGGCCGCCTCGCATGCGGCCTCTTGGTTTTTAGACGCTGAAATTTGCAAATACGTCACAAGTCACGCATTTGCATGGACGTGGATTGGGAATGTGAAGGTTGCACCGGCGGGGCAACAATCTCAGTCAAGGCAATGCCGGCAAGAACGAGGAGCGCGCCAGCGAGGGCGCGTCCATGGAGCCCCTGGCCGAGGATGAGGAAGGATGTGAGCCAAGCGAAAACGGGTTCGAGAGCGAGGATGAGGGCGGTGTGGGTTGCCGGCAGAATGCTCTGCGCCCAGGAGAGCACGGTGAAGGCGAGGGCGGTGGCGAGGATGGCTGTGATGCCGAGGGCGGCGAGGACCGTGGGCGTCCAGTGGACGTAAGGGTGCTCGAAGAACGGCAAGGAGACCGCCATGAAGAGCGCGCCGAAGCCGATCTGGAGGATGGCGAGCTGCTCAAAGGGAAAGCGCGGCGAAAAATGCGCGAGTGCGATGACCTGGAAGGCGAATCCGAGGGCGCAGAAGCAGGTGAGCAGGTCGCCGAGGTTCATCTGGCGAAAGGCGGCAAAGGAGACGGCGTGGCCAGCGGGGGCAGTCAGCAGAACGATGCCGATGAAGGCTGTGACGGCCCCGAGCCAGGCGTTCCAGCGGGGCAGAGCCGCGGAGGGTGGGCGCAGGCCGGGGATGACGGCAAGCATGGGGACAATGACGACGACCATCCCGGTGATGAAGGCGGATTTTGAGGGGGTGGTGAGGCGCAACCCGGCGGTCTGGAACTGGTAGCCGGCGGCGAGGCAGAGGCCGACAATGGCCCCGGCGGCGATTACGGGGAGGCGCATCCGGCGAAAATGGCGGTGATAGACGATGGCGAGGCAGAGGAAGCCCAGCGTCATGCGGATGAGATTGAAGAGCAGGGGAGAAATATCCGCCAGCGCGTTTTTGACGAGAACAAAGGTCGATCCCCACACGAAGACGATGGAGACGAGCAGCAGATGCGCGCGCAGAGAGTGGGGATGAGAGTAGCGCATTTCTCCTGATCCTATACGGCGCCTGAAATGTTACCAGTGCGGCCGTTCTCAGAAAGAGCGGCTGCAGCGGGCAAATCGGTCTCCCATACACCTTCAGGAGAAATACTCCAGTGCGCCCGAGACATGACGGAAGCATAGCAGCGACGTGATTTTTGGTGCGGCGAAAGTGTTTCGAAGATGGATGCGGATGAGTGGTCAGACCTGTTAGTATGGCGGACGCATGAAAAACATAGATTCGGTACGTCACGATCTGCTTCGTCTGGGTGGCTTTGGTTTGGCGGCTGCCTCTGTTCCCACCATTGGCATGGCCGCTGAGAAGAGCTGCATGGCTCCCACAGGGCAATATCTGTTCGATGTGCGCAAGTATGGAGCGACCGGCAACGGGAAGACGGTCGATACGCCGGCGATCAACAAGGCGATTGAGGCCGCGTCGGCGGCGGGCGGAGGGACGGTGGTGTTTCCTGCCGGGACGTATATGTGTTTTTCGATTCGCCTGAAGAGCCGGGTGCACCTTTATTTAGGCGAAGGGGCGGTGATTGTGGGCGCGGATTCCCCGCAGCCGGGCGAGACGACGGGATATGACGGCGGGATGTATGACGCGGCGGAGCCGAATCCGGCGGCTGGCCACTACGAAGATTACGGGCACCGGCACTGGCACAACGCGCTGCTGTGGGCCGTGGGCGAGCATGACATCAGTATCACGGGGCCGGGGCTGATTTACGGCAAGGGATTGTCGAACGGGACGATGGGCAGCCGGGGCGGGTATCCGGTGTTTGACCAGAGGCAGAAGGGCGTGGCGGACAAGACGATTTCGATGAAGAACTGCCACAACGTGATCTTCAGGGATTTTTCGATTCTGAAGGGCGGCCATTTCGGGATGCTGGTGACCGGAGTCGACAACCTGACGATTGACAATGTGACGATTGATACGGACCGCGACGGGATGGACATTGATTGCTGCCGGAATGTGCGGCTGACGAACCTGACGGTGAATTCTCCGTGGGACGATGGGATCTGCCTGAAATCCAGCTATGCGCTGGGGCATCCGAAGGCGACGCAGGATGTGACGATCAGCAGTTGCTTTGTGACGGGCGACTTCATGCTGGGATCGGTGATCGACGGCAAGTGGACGCGGCAGCCGCTGGGCGCGCATGTGTTTCACGCGGGGCGGATCAAGTGCGGGACGGAGTCGAACGGCGGATTTATCAACATTACGATTACGAATTGCATTTTTGACGGCTGCATGGGTTACGCGCTGGAGAGCGAAGACGGCGCGCTGCTGGAAGATATTACGATTTCGAACTCGACGATGCGGAACCTGTATTGCGGGCCCATCTTTATGCGGCTGGGCGCGCGGCTGCGGGGGCCGAAGGCGACGACGCACGTGGGCAGGATGCGACGAGTGCTGATCAGTAACCTTGACTGTTACGGAGCGCGTTCGAAGTGGACTTCGACGCTGAGCGGGATTCCTGGGCACAACATTGAGGATGTGAAGCTGTCGAACATCTACATTGAGACGCGCGGCGGCGAGACGAGCGAAGTGCCGGAGCCACCGGAAAAGATTGCCGGATATCCGGAGCCGACGATGTTTGGGGAGACGCCGGCGTACGGGTTTTTCATCCGGCACCTGAAGAACCTGGAAATGAGCCACGTGGAGCTGGCGCTGGGCCAGCCGGATGCAAGGCCGGGATTCTACCTGGATCACGTGGAACGGGCAGACTTTTTTGCGATTACCGCTCCGAAACAGAAGGACGGGGTGTTTTCGCTGCACAACGTGAGGGACTTCAGGATTGGCTGGAGCCGCGCGGCGGCGGACAGGAACCTGATGGACGCGGACGATGTGACGTTGTAGCGGCAGGGGTAGAAGGACGGGGAAAGCGCCGGGCGTGTTTTCGGCGGTGGCGCCGGTGGGTGTGCAGTGTCTGCGGGGTACGCCGGTTCTGGCTTTGCTCGGACCTGGCGGATCAAGGAAATAAGGATACGGGAGGCGCATATGATTTCGCGGCGTGATTTTTTGTCGGCATCGTCGTTGGCGACGGCATCGCTTGGCCTGCAACTGGCAGGGGCTGGGGATGCGAAGGCGGCATGGCTGGGCGGGCTGATGCAGAGTGGGACAGCAGCAAGCGCGACGCAGGATGGGGAGAAGATTGTGCTGCACCACGCGCGGCTGGCCGTGGTGTACGACCGCGCGACAGGAAAGATGGATATCCACTGGCAGGATGGGCACGCGCTGACGGGCATTGCCAGCGGGGCGCAACTGGCGGATGGCCGGAGGGTGCTGACGACGGATTACAGCGAGCATGTTCTGGAGCCGGTGGGCGCCGGTGCAACGGATGCGAAGGGCGCGCGGAAGTTTACGATTCGCAGCACAAAGGCGGGCATGCCGGTGGTGTTGCAGCACATCTGGCTGCATGAAGGGAAGCCGTGGATCTGGATGCAGGTGGAGCTGGATGAAGCGGCGAGCATGATCGGCACGCGGCACTTTGACGTGGTGCTGGCGGAGGGTCCGAACGCGGTGCATGTGGGCGAGGGCGCGGCGCTGCGGGTGCTGAAGGTTCCGTTCGATAACGACATGTGGGTGCGCTACGACAGCATGCCGGTGGCTGGGATGGTGACCGGGCAGCGCTATTCGAGCTCGGCCGCGACAGCGATTTACGACGATGCGACGCGAAAGGCCGTGGTGCTGGGCGCGATTACGCATGATGTGTGGAAGACGGCGATTGACGTGACAGGGGCTGAGAATCAACTGCTGAGCCTGGATGTTTATGGCGGGATTTCATCGCCGACGGGAGTGCGCACGGATACGCACGACACGGTTCCGCATGGGCTGGTGCGCGGGAAGCAGGTGATGTCTCCGCGTGTGTTTCTGGGATCGTTCGCGGACTGGCGCGACGGGATGGAAGCGTATGGCCGGGCGAATGCGGAGATACAGCCGCCGCTGCAATGGGCCACGGGTGCTCCGATGGGGTGGAACAGCTGGGCGGCGTACGCGAACGAGATCAATTACACGCGATATCTGGGCGCGGCCGGATTCATGCGCGATGTGCTGGTGCCGGAAGGATTCGGGCGAGATCACACGGTGTACATCAACTACGACGCGTTCTGGTCACTGCTGGACGGGGTGCAACTTGCGGACACGGTGGGGATCATCCAGGGGCTGCCGGAGCAGGATGGAATGCGGTTCAAACCGGGGATTTACTGGGCGCCGTTTGCGTACTTTTCCAATGATCTGGATGCGTACGTGGAGGGCACGGATATGAAGTATCGCTATCGCGACATTCTGCTGAAGTCGCCGGATGGGATGCTGATGCCGAAGCTGGACGGAGCACGGCCCGTGGACCCGACGCATCCGGGCGCGAAGGCGCGGATCAGCAAATACATAAACGAGTTCAAGCGGATGGGATTTACGTATGTGAAGATTGATTTTCTTTCGCATGGTTCGCTGGAGGGTGCGCACTATGATCCGGCGGTGCGGACGGGAACAGAGGCGTACAACGCCGGCATGCGTCAGATTGTGGAGGAGAATGGCGGGCAGATGTTCTTGAGCCTGTCGATTGCCCCGATATTTCCGTCGGGGTATGGGAATTCGCGGCGGATTTCGTGCGATACGAAGGGGCATATCAGCGGGAAGCAGTCGACGGAGTACATGCTGAATTCGCTGACGTACGGATGGTGGACGTCAGGGAATCTGTACATTGCCGATCCGGACCATGTGGTGCTGGGCGTGAAGGCAGACCATGGGGCGCGAAGCATTATCGAGGGCCGGAGCCGGTTGCTTTCGGCGATCATCAGCGGCGGGATGATATTGGACAGCAGCCGGTTGGCGGATGATCCGCAGGGACAGGATTTTGCCCGGGCGGTGTACGGGAACCGGAAGCTGCTGGCAGTAGCGTCGGAGCAGAAGGCGTTTCGTCCAGTGGAAGGCGATACGGGAGACAGGGCGGCGACGGCATTCATGCGGCGGTCGGAACGGGGATACTACCTGGCAGTGTTCAACTACGACGACAAGGAGGCGCATACGATTCGCGTACCGCTGGCACGGATTGCGCGGAGGCTGGCCGCGGCGGGGAAGGCGACGGTGCAGGACGTGGCGACCGGCGAGACGACGACGGCTGCGAATGGGGAGCTTGCGGTGACGCTGGCTCCCGCGGAGTCAAAGCTGATGGAGCTGGCGTAAGAGCCTGTTATTCACGTTCCCATGGGCGGCGCTGGGGAAGTGAATCAAAGGCTCTAAGAGCGCTGTGCCAGTCACCGGCAAGGCGACGAATTGTGAGGGCGCGGAGATCCGATTTCTGCCCCGGCAAATGTTTGTAACTCTAACGGGTACTTGTACGCGATGCCGGCGCCCAGGCGGGATTGACGTTCCTCAGGGCTGCCCGGTGCGAAGGCGAGCGCGCCGCTGCTGGACGGCGGAGGCGAGTTCGCGGAGGAGCAACTGGGTTTCAGGCCAGTCGATGCAGGCGTCGGTGATGCTCTGCCCATAGACCAGCGTCTTGCCGTTTTCCAGCGTCTGCGAGCC
>DAHVZZ010000494.1:0-12978 GCA_027323785.1 Acidobacterium sp.
GACCGGGGTGTCGCTGGCATTGTCGAGGGGAACGGCGATGTCCACATTGGCGCTGGCGATGGACGGCAGCGGGAGGGTGGTGACTACATGGGGGTCGCCGATACGGACCTGATCGGTGGCGCAGAGGGTGACGGGCTGCCAGATGCCGCTATCGCGGTCGCGGATGGCGGGAATCCAGTCCCAGCCTTCGGTGGCGACAAAGGTGGGGCCGTCGAGGCACATTCTTCCGCCGTTGGCTCCGGGGCCGCCTTTGATGGACTGCTCCTGGGGGATGCCGGGATCGGGCGGGGGCGAGATGCGGACGGCGAGGACGTTATCGGCTCCGGGCTTGAGAATGCCGGTGACGTTGAAGACGCCGCGGATGAAGGCTCCGGTGACGGAGCCGAGATCATGTCCGTTGAGCCAGACGTCGGCCTTATAGTTGATGCCCTCAAAGGTGAGGGTGAGGTGTTTGCCTCTGGTGGATTTGGGAGCCTGAAACTGGGTGCGGTACCAGTAATCCTGTTTGTTGAGGGTCTCGGGGATGTCGAGGTTGTTGAGGCCGTAGTAGGGATTGGGGTAGACGCCGCGGTTGACCAGCGTGGTGAGGACGGTGCCGGGAACGTTGGCGGCGTACCAACTCGCCGCATTGAAGTTGTCGGCGGAGATCTGCGCGGCGCTGGCCTTCACATCGGGAGCGGCGATCAGGCGCCAGCCGCCGTCGAGGGTCCAGACATTGGGGCCATGGGCGACGATGGCAGGGCCCGTGGGCGGGGGCACGGCATGGGGCGCGGAAAACGGCGCCTTGCTGTGGGGCATCTGCGAGGGCGGCTGGGGGCCGCTGTATCCGGCCTGGCCGCGGGTTTGGATCGGCCAGAACGCGGAGGCGTGGGCGTAGACCGGCAGCATGAAGTTCGGATGGGAGGCGGCAAGCGTCTGAATGGCGCCGGCAGCGAGGGCGCTGCGCAGGATTTTGAGCCCGTAGATTTTGCCGCCAAAGTGCTGCCAGGTAAAGGCCGGGGCGGAGGCGGGGCCATTCATGCCGGCTTCGTAAGAGGGCTGCGGCGCGGGGGCGACGCGCAGCGTAGGCGAAACGCTGGCAATGGCAAGGGAGGTGCTGCTGGACGGCTCGCCGGGGCGCAGGACGGAGGCAGTGGCGATGAGCGAGCCATCGGCATAGAGGCGGAAGTGGCTGCCATCGAAGGTGGCGGCGATGAGATGCCATTGACCGGGGGTGAGGCTGGCGTTGCCTGCGAGGCTATTGTGCCGGCCCAGCCAGAGCACGGCTTTGCCGGGAGCGAGGGCCAGGAAACGAGGCGATTCCTCGTGAGGCGAGCCGACGCCGGCGATAAGCTCGAGGGCGGTCGCAGGATCTTCAGCTTTGAACCAGGTGAGAAGGGTCCAGGAGGCGGCGGCTTTGAAGACGGGATCGCCGGCGACGAGCTTGCTGGTGTAGCCGTCACCACTGGGCAGGACGGAGACGTTCCACGGGCCGTACTCGGAGGGGAGCGACTGCCACTTCGGCGGGGACTGGCGATACTGGGCGCGGGCAGGCGCGGTGGCGAGCATCAGCAGGCAGAAGACGAATGCAGACAGGGCGACAGGCGCGCAGAGGCGCGAAGGGCGAGGGGTTTTCATAACGGCTCAGGTGGTCCTTTAAACTCCTGCAACACTCTACACGGAATGAGAGGTGAAACGTGTGAGTGGAGGGGTTAGGGAGAGATTTGCGGGCAGGCGGGAAAAGCGGGCCGCGCTGGTAAACTGAGAACTGCATGATCCTGCCGTTTGTCCGCGAGCTGCTGGCGGACCTGGAACATTCAGCTTCCTTTGAACAGGCAAGACGGCATCTGACGCTTGCCCGGGGGCGGCGGCGCGTCTCGGGTCTGACTTCGACGGCGCGGGCACTGTATATTCCGCTGTTTGCGCGAGCGGCGGGCGTCCCCGCCATCGTGATTGTGACGGATAACAAGGCAGCGGAGGCGATGCAGCTGGCGCTGCGCGCTGGATGCGAGCTGACCGGGGCCATTCATCCGGAACGGGTGCTGCGGCTGCCGGCGCACGACGTACTTCCCTTTGAAAATTTGTCGCCTCACCCCGAGGTGCAGGAGCAGCGGGCGCGGACGCTGTGGAAGATCGCGAGCGGCGAGGCATCGATTGTGGTGGCTCCGGTGGAAACCGCGGCGATGAAGCTCTTCGACCGGCCATTCTACGCAGGGCTGGCGCAGTCGCTGCGGCGCGGCGAGGAAGTGGATGTGGAAACGCTGCTGACGCACCTGACCAGCATCGGCTATACGCAGATGGACATGGTGGAGATGCCGGGGCAGTTTACGCGGCGGGGCGGGATTCTGGATGTGTATTCGCCGGAGGCCGACCGGCCGGTGCGGCTGGAGTTTTTCGGCGACGAGATTGAGTCGATCCGGAAGTTCGATCCGGAGACGCAGCGCTCGGCGGCTCCGCTGGAGGAGGCGCTGCTGCTGCCGGTGGCGGAGATTCCGGTGACAGAGCGGCTGCTGGCGGCGGTTCATGCGCGGCTGAGCGGGGCTCGGGTGGAGTCCGCGGACGATGCGGAGATGGTGGCCGAGGCGGTTGCGGCGGGCGGCGTGAGCGTGTTTCCGGGATGGGAATTTTTTGCCGGAGTGGCCGGTGCGAGCGGGACGCTGCTGGATCTGTTTCCGAAATCGACGCTGTTTGTGGAAGAGCCGGCGATGGTGCGCAACCAGATCGACCGCTGGTGGACGAAGGTGGAGCAGCGGCACGACCGGTCGAGCATTGGGTCGCTGATTACGCCGGAGGACCTTTACGTGCGGCCGGAGGAGGTGCAGACGCGGCTGCAGTCGCATCCGGGGCTGGACATCGATCAACTGGGCGCGGTGGACGTGCTGGAGGACGATGCCACGCTGGGGGAGATCGAGTTTACGTCGCGTCCCACGCTGCGCTTTCATGGGTCAATTCCGGCGCTGGTGGAGCAGATTCGCACGTTGATGGAGCAGGAAGTGCGGACGCTGCTGGTGGCTCCGAACCAGGGCGAGGTGGAGCGCCTGGCGGGTGTGCTGCGCGAGTACGAGCTGCCATACCGGCTGGGGAGCCGCATCCAGCACGCGGGCAGCGAGAACGTTTACGACGAGTCCAGCTATCTGACGGGAGAGACGCGGACGCCGGTGATTTTGCGGACGGCGCTGGCCGCCGGGGTGAGCCTGCCGGATGCGCGGCTGGTGCTGTTTGGGGCGCAGGATTTCTTCGACGAAGCGGATGTGACGGCGAGGCCGGCAGCGAAGAAGAAGTCGAAGACAGCTGCATTTGTTTCGGACTTCCGCGATCTGGCGGTGGGCGACTATGTGGTCCACGTGGAGCACGGGATTGCACGCTACCAGGGCCTGCGGGAGATCGAGCAGGACGGGATCTCGCTGGAGTTCATGATTCTGGAGTTCGCCGAGGAGGCGCGGCTGTATGTGCCGCTGACGCGGCTGGACCTGATCCAGAAGTACCGGTCGACGGAGGCGGGGCCGGCTCCGGTGCTGAACCGGCTGGGCTCGCAGCAGTGGGCGAAGACCAAGGCGCGGGTGAAGAAGGCCATGCAGGACATGGCCGACGAGCTGCTGAAGCTGTACGCGCAGCGGAAGGCGGCGCACGGGCACGCTTTTTCTCCGGACAACGAGTTTCAGCGGGAGTTCGAGGACGCCTTCGACTACAACGAGACGGATGATCAGCTGTCGGCGATCGCGGACATCAAGCGGGACATGGAGTCGGAGCTGCCGATGGATCGGCTGCTGTGCGGCGACGTGGGCTACGGGAAGACGGAAGTGGCGATGCGGGCAGCGTTCAAGGCGGTGCAGGATGGGCGGCAGGTGGCGGTCCTGACGCCGACAACGGTGCTGAGCTTCCAGCACTACGAGACGTTTAAGAACCGCTTCCGGCAGTTCCCTATCAACATCGAGATGATTTCTCGATTCCGCACGGCGAAGGAGCAGAAGGCGATTCTGGAGCAGGTGGAGACGGGCAAGGTGGACATCCTGATCGGGACGCACCGGCTGCTGTCGAAGGACATCCAGTTCCAGAACCTGGGGCTGCTGGTGGTGGACGAGGAGCAGCGGTTCGGAGTGCGGCACAAGGAGCGGTTGAAGCAGATGCGGCGGGAGATCGACGTGCTGGCGATGTCGGCGACGCCGATTCCGCGAACGCTGCACATGTCGCTGGTGGGTCTGCGGGATATGAGCGTGATCGAGACGCCGCCGCGGGACCGCATGGCAATCCAGACGGTGGTGGCGAAGTTTGACGAGAAGCTGATCCGCAGCGCGATTGAGGTGGAGCTGGAGCGCGGCGGGCAGGTGTACTTCGTGCATAACCGCGTGGAGACGATCTACGAGATTGCGGCGAAGATTCAGGAGCTGGCGCCGGCGGCGCGGGTGGTGGTGGGGCATGGGCAGATGGGCGAGAGCGAGCTGGAGCGGGTGATGCTCTCGTTTATGCATCACGAGCACGACGTGCTGGTGGCGACGACGATTATCGAGAACGGGCTGGATATTCCTCTGGCGAACACGATCATTGTGAATCGGGCGGACCGGCACGGATTGTCAGAACTGTACCAGCTGCGGGGACGGGTGGGGCGGTCGAACCGGCGCGCGTACGCGTATCTGCTGATTCCGCCGGAGCGGGAGCTGACGGATATAGCGCGGCGGCGGCTGGCGGCGCTGAAGGAATTTTCGGATCTGGGCGCCGGATTCAAGATTGCGGCGCTGGATCTGGAGCTGCGCGGCGCGGGCAATCTGCTGGGCGGGGAGCAGAGCGGGCACATCGAGGCGGTGGGCTTCGAGCTGTACACGTCGATGCTGGAAGAGGCTGTCAGCCGGCTGAAGGGCGAGGAGAAAGTGGAACGGCCGCCAGTGCAGATGAGCCTGGGGATCGCGCTGCGCATCGACGAGAGCTACATCGAAGAGGAGAATCAGCGGCTGCGGATGTACAAGCGGATTGCCGGGGTGGAGAACGAGGCGGCGGTGGACGACGTACGGAAGGAGCTGGTGGACCGCTACGGGCCGCCGCCGGCGAGCGTGGAACATCTGCTGGAAGCGGCGCGGCTGCGCATTGAGTGCGAGAAGATCGGGGTGGCGCAGGTGGACCGGAAGCGGGATCAGCTGCACATCCGGTTCACGGAGAGCGCGGCTATCGATCCGGGGCGGCTGATGAAGCTGGTGGCGAAGAACGCGAAGCGTGGGGCGCAGTTTACGCCGCAGGGGGTACTGCGCTTCCCGCTGAACTCGACGAAGCCGGAAGAAGTGCTGATCGAGGTACGGCTGCTGCTGGAGGAGCTGTCCGCCCAGGGCGCGGCAGTGTAGACTCGGGAAGCCGAATAACCCCAGGCCAGCGGAAAGCATCCAAAATTCTCGCGAATGCAAGACGTCCCCCAGCGCCCGGCCCTGCCTGAGATCTCCGAAGATCTGCTTCTCTTTTTCGAGAGCCTGCCAGAAGGCGTGATTTTACTGGATCGGGAATGGCGGATCACCTACGCCAATGCGAGCGCCCGAAGGATCAGCCGCATAGAGCCGAGCCAGCTGAACGGCCCGAGCCACTGGGAGCTGTATCCGGCGACGGTGGGCACCGAACAGGAACGCGTCTATCGGCGCTCGATGGAAGAGCGGGTTTCGCTGGAGCACGAATTCCACTACGAGCCGTTCGATGTCTGGATTTCGCTGCGGACGATGCCGGTTCCGGGCGGGATTGCCGTGCATTATCGGGATGTGACGCGGCTGAAGCAGGCCGAGGCCACGCGGGACGACACGGCGCAGCGGCTGCAACAGGTGTTCGACGCGACCGCGGACGGGATTCTCTATCTGGACAGGAATTACGTATGCACCTTCGCTAACCAGCGGGCGCGGCAGCTGCTGGCGGCCAGTGGCGAGGTGGTGGGGACGAACCTGTGGGAGAAGTTTCCGGGAGCCGTCTATGAAGGATCGCCGTACGTGTCGGCTTACGGGCGGGCCATGGAAGAAGGGGTACGCAGCACCTTCGAAGCCTGGTATCCGGAGCCGCTGAACAAGTGGTTTTCCGTGGAGGTGCAGCCGACCGCGGACGGCATCATTCTGTTCTTCCGGGATGTTACGGAGCAGCGGACGGCGGAGGAGGAATTGCGCCGGCAGCGGGAAGAAGCCGAACAGCGGGCGGCGGAGATTGAGGCGATTTACCGGACAGCTCCCATCGGGCTGGCGTTTTTCGATCCGGTGGAGTTCCGGTATCTGCGGCTGAATGACCGGCAGGCGGCATTCTTTGGACTGAAACCGGAGCAAGTGGTGGGTCGGACGCTGACGGAAATGGCGCCCATTCCGGGGCTGAGGGAGCTGTTCGAGCAGGTGCTGACGGGCGAACCGGTGATCAACTATCCGCTGGAAGGGGCGCTGGTGACGCATCCGGGGGAACATCGCTACTGGACGGTGAATTACGTGCCGGTTTACGGGCCGGATGGGAGCATCACGGGAATTTCGGCGGCATCGCTGGAGATCACTCCGCAGAAGCGGGCGGAGAAGGCGCTGATGCAGAGCGAGAAGCTGGCCGCGGTGGGGCGGCTGGCCTCGTCGATATCTCACGAGATCAATAACCCGCTGGAATCGGTGACGAATCTTCTGTATCTGATCGGGATGGACGCGGAACTATCGAACGGGACGAGGGATTACGTTCGAGCGGCGCAGGAGGAGCTGGCGCGAGTGAGCCAGATCACCACCCAGACGCTGCGGTTCCACCGGCAGACATCGAAGCCGGAGCTGGCGACAGCGGAGCAGCTTTTCGAGCCGGTGCTGCGGCTGTACCGGGGAAGGTTTGGGCACTCCGGCATTGCGGTGGAGACGGATTTTGGGGAGCGATGGCCGGTGTTGTGCCTGGTGAGTGAGGTTCGACAGGTGCTGAACAACCTGATCGCGAACGCGCTGGACGCTATGGCGAGGGGCGGGCGACTGATTCTGCGGGCGAGGAAGAGCGTCGACCGCAGGACCGGGCGCAAGGGGCTGCGGATTGCTGTTGCGGATACCGGGTGCGGCATGTCCCGGGAGACGATGAAGCACATCTTCGATCCGTTCTTTACCACGAAGGAATCGCATGGGACGGGGCTGGGATTGTGGATCTCGGCGGAAATTGTGAACCGGCACCAGGGGCGGCTGACGGTTTGCAGCGGTCAGCGGACGGATCGGCACGGGACGGTATTCACCTTGTTTCTGCCCGCGGAGATGGATTAGGGCGGAGGGAACCGATCAGCGGGCGCGGCGGAGCAGCAGGCGGTGGGCATGGAGGCCGGCGGCCTGCAGGTTCGCTGCGGTTTCCACCAGCCAGAGCAGCCAGGCGCGGTAGGCGCGTTCGACCTCGGGGGCGAGGTCGCGCCGGGAGATGCGGCGGAGGCTGCGAATCCAGAGTCGGACGGTGAGGTCGAAGTCGGACTGGAGCGATTCGACGGCGATGAGCTCGAATCCGGCGGATTCGGCCGCTTCGATTTCACGGGAGAGGGGCTCGAAGGAGAGCTCGCCGCGGAGGGGTACGACTTTGGGCGAGTGGTGCCCGGCGGAGCGGGTAATTCGATCGATAAGGAGCAGGCCTCCGGGAACGAGCATGGAGGCCATGGAGGTGAAGTACTCGGGAAGGTCGGCCGAGGGAACCTGCTCGAAGAGAGAGATGTCGGTGATCTTGTCGAAGATCTCGGAGCGGAAGGGCGAGGAGCGCAGGTCACGGGCGGCGGCTGAACAGCGGCGGGTGAGCACCATGGATTCCCTGCCGGAGCGGGCTGCGGCGAGGATGCGTTCGCGGGCGGCGTCGGCCTGAACTTCGCAGGAGGCGATGCCGAGAGCATCGGCCTCCCATGCCTGGGCAGCGCGCAGGGCGAGAGCGCCCCATCCGCAGGCCATGTCAAGGAGGCGATCGCCGGGCTGGATATGGAGCGCGCGGCAAACGCGGTCCAGGGAGATCAACTGCGCGCGGGTGAACTCCGCAGGAGTAAAGCTGGGGGATTCCGGATCGGGGCAGGCGCCCGCTTCGGCATCGGCGTGGCCCGAGCCGAAGGAGGCACATGCGTGGCTGAGGAGGGATCCGAGCCAGGGTTCAAAGAAGCTAACGGGCAGGTCCAGCGGGCAGGGGGCGGTGCGCCAGTTGGGCGCGGCGGATTTGCGGGCCGGGCGGAGGCGGCGTGAAAGGTCGAGGCTGAAGCGGCCGAGGGCGTGGACGAGGGTTCCGTTGAGTCCTTCGGAGTGGCGCAGGGTGTATTCGGCAACGGAGAGCAGGGTGGAGAAATCGCCCTGGATGTCGAGATCGCCATCGAGGAAGGCACGGGCGAGGCTGGATTCGGCGGCATCGCCCACGACAGCGTCGAGGCGATCGCGGCTGGAGAAGGTGGCGGTGAAGACGGGTGGCCGCGCGGCAGCCGAGAGCCAGGACCAGCCATCCTGAGTGCGGACGGCGAAAGGGGTTCCGCGATAGTGGCGAAAGAACTGCGTGAACTGGATGGTGCGCAGCATGTCGCTGGGACGGACGGGGACGGTATAAACCATTTTCCCCGGGATGAGAGCCTCGTGCGACATAAGCAAATTATCGGCTTCCCGCCGGGGAAATTTCGAGGCGCTTCCGGCAAAAATCGGTGAAAAGAGCCGGCAGCCGAAGGTCCTTCCCAAATTCGGCTCGGCAGAAGAGCCTCAGAAGGAGTGAGATGCAGAAAATTCCGGAGAGGCGCGGCGGTCGGGGCCGGGGGAAGAGAGAATGAAGGGACAGCAACGCGAGAGAAGAAAATGCGTTCATAGGAGACTGATGCAAGCTGACGCCGGCTCCCGCGGTCCAATCAGTCGAGGCAGGAAGACCGCGATCTTCATCTTTGTTGCGGTCGTGGCAAACAGTTTCGGCAATTTGCTGCTGGCCGAAGCGATGGAACACATGCCGTCGCTGGGGCATGTGGCGCTGGCGCATTACGTGGAGCGCCTGCTTGGAAATCCGTTTCTGATACCCGGCGTGATGCTGACGTCGGTGTACACGCTGTCGCAGCTTTCGCTGTTCAGCTGGGCCGATTTGAGTTTCGTTGTGCCATGCACGGCTTCCTCGTACATTGTGACGACTCTGCTGGGGGAGTTCATTCTGGGGGAGCATGTGGCGCTGGCGCGGTGGATGGGCGTGCTGTTGATCTTTTGCGGGATCGTGCTGGTGGCGCGGACGCCGACGAATACGAAGGGGCCGGAGGATATACCGCGGTGACCAAGTGGCTCCTGATCCTGTTTACGGTCGTGGCGAGCTCGTCGGGGGATGTGCTGTGCGCGAAAGGGATGTCCCGGGGCGGGGAGCTGACGAATTTCCGGCCGACGGGGGTGATTCGGGCGATCATCCGGCAGCGGCTGGTGATTCTGGGATGGCTGTGTTATGCGTCCTCGTTTTTCGCGCTGCTGGGGCTGCTGTCGGTGGCGCAGCTGAGCGTGGCGGTACCGGCGACGGCGCTGGGATTTGTGCTGGATACGATTGCGGCGCGCATTTTACTGCGCGAGCGAGTGCCGTGGCAGCGCTGGATTGGCGTGATGTGCGTGGCGGCGGGAGTGGTGCTGACGGTGCGGTCGGGCCCGACACGGCCGCTGCCGGCTGGTTCAACCTCGACAACAGCGGCGCAGACGGCGAATGCCAGCGGGACGCGGCGGCGGTAGCCGATCCCGTTCTGTTCCGGTCATCAGCCAGAAGTGCAAATTTCCAGGCGATGGCGGGCATTTTCCCAATTGCGCAAAAAAAAGACCTCCGTTTATAATCACCCGGACGTCCCCCAGAAGTTAATCATGCGAAAGTAATCCACTGGTTTTCGGCTTTCGCCAAACCTTGGGCTTTCCGCGCCCCCGATTCCCCCCTACGGCGCGGGCAGTCACGGAGAATCCCATGGTCACGCGGTTTCCCCAGCTGGTGGCGTGCGTATTGGTGTGCCCGCTATCCTTCGCCGCAATTGCCGGCGCCCAAACCCACAAGGCAGCCGAACCCAGCGCAAAGCCGGCGGCTTCGGTCCATCCGGCGCACCACGCCACAGCGAAACATGCGGGAACAGCCGGGGCGAGTGCAGCGACGTCAGCTTCGAAATCCGGCCAGGCGGCTTCCGCCAGCGGGGGCTCCGATGGGCCGCCGCTGCTGCCGCATCCGCACAAGGTATATGTCGACGCCGCGGCCAACAGGCTTTACTGGCCGATGGATAAGCCTTTCTGGGTGCGGCTGGCGACCTCGGCCGATCCGAATGCGCCGTCGTTTCTGCTGAAGCGGGTTGCGCCGGAGTCGAACGAGACGACGGCCGACTACAACAAGCAGGGCATCTCGCTGGAGATCCAGGGCAAGCAGTTTATTCGCTGGTTCAATTACGTAACGAAGCAGACGGTGAATCTGGAGTTCTTTACGGACGGCGCGCCGCCGGTGACGACAGCAACGTGCACGGGAGCGCCGACGGCCGTGGTGGCATCCACGACGTACTACGGCAAAGGTCTGGAATGCGCTCTGGCTTCGCAGGATAACCTCTCCGGCGTGGCGCATACGTATTATTCGCTGGACGATCACGCGTGGCAGCCCTACGCGACGGCGCTGGTGTTCGACAAAGAGAAGCCGGTAACGCTGCGGTATTACGCGGTGGATCACGTGGGTTATGCGGAGAAGCCGCTGACGATGCGGTTCATCGTGGATCTGACGCCGCCGGACACGGTGGACGCGATTACCGGCAATGCCATCGGCAAGGTGCTTTCAACCCAGGCGGATTTCCGGATCACCAGCACGGATGCGCTCTCCGGAGTGGCCAGCGTGATGGCACGATTCGACGATCAGGATTACGCGCCGGTGGTCAACGAACAGGTTTCAGTGAGCAAGCTACCGGATGGCGAGCACACGCTGAGCTACTACGCGGTGGATCGCGTGAGCAACCAGGAGACGGCGCATGTCGTGCACTTTTATCTGGACCGGCTGCCTCCGGTGGTGCAGGCGCATGTGATCGGGGACAAGTATATTGCGCCGGATGGAACGCGTTATGTTTCCGCACGCAGTCTGGTGAAGCTGACGGCACACGATAACAAGATCGGCGTGCAGGGGATCACGTATCAGTTCGAGAAGCAGCCGTTCGAGTCGTATGGGCAGCCGTTCAATTTGCCGCCAACGTCGGGGAGCGCCAAGCTGCTGTATCGGGCGACGGACCGGCTGGGGAACATCAGCGACATTTCCGTCCTGCCGTACACGATGGACATCACGGCGCCGACGACCTCGTATCGGATCACTGGCCCATCGTACCGGGAGCGCTCGGATATCTACATTACCCAGGCGACACGGATCGAGTTGTCGGCGACGGACGACCTTTCGGGGGTCAAGGAGATCCAGTATCAGGCGGTGGGCGCGGCTGAGCCGACGACGTACACGGCTCCCTTCGGCTTTGCCACGGAAGGACGCCGGATGCTGCGCTACTGGAGCACGGATCGGGTGAATAACCGGGAGACGGACCAGGCGCTGGTGCTGATCACGGACAACACGCCACCGAAGATCTTCGCCAACTTCAGCCTGTCGCCGACAACGGCGTCGGGGCCAGAAGGGTTGCCGGTTTACCGCACCGGCACCAGCCTGTTCCTGGGCGCGACGGATAATGCGTCGGGCGTGCAGCAGATTTATTACCGGATCGACGGCGGCAAGGAGCAGGAGTACAAGACTCCGCTGACGCTGAACCGGCCGGGCAAGTACGATCTGCTGATTCGCGCGGATGACAACCTGGGCAACGAGAGCACGAAAGACCTGAAATTCGTGATCAACGGTTAGGTGCTCCGGTGAGAAACAGGCGAGTCTTCTCAACCCGTGTGAGCCTTCCCTTGGCCGCCGTCGTGCTGCTGGCGGGCGTGGCGGCGGCCGGTGCTCAGACTTCGGCCGGGACAGCTGCCGGCAAAACACAGCAGCCGGCTGCGGCTCCGGCGAAAGCCGCGAGCAGCAGCGGAGCGACAGCAGCGAAAGCGCCTTCGTTCACGAAGCACTTCTATCACGCGCCGGATGGGACGTTCTATGTGCCGGCCGGCGTGCCGATCCGGATGAGCATCGGGCTGGGAACGGGCGCGAGCACGGTGCACAAGGGCAAGGGAGCGTCCGACCACTCGTCGGTGGTTCTGAAGCAGGGGCCGAACACGCTGCAGTTTGGGATAGCGCGGGTGCCGGTGATTGCCGACGGCACGCCTCCATCGACGACGCTGAGTTACAGCGCGGATCCGCATGTGAGGAAAGGCGGGCTGCTGATTCTGGGGCCGCATCCGCTGCTGCAAGTGACCGCGTCCGATGGGCTTTCAGGGGTTGCGGAGACGCTGGTGTCGCTGGATGGCGGGGCGTTTGAGCCGCTGCCCGCCGGAGGGCCCGCGTTCACGAAGTCGGGCGATCATGTGCTGCGGTATTTCTCAGTGGATCACGTGGGGAACGTGGAGCCGATGCAGAGGTTCGCGTTTCGGCTGGATAAGACTCCGCCAACGACGGAACTGCACATCACGGGACCGCGCGCGGGCTCGGTAGTGGGATCGGGGGCGGTTCTTTCGCTGACCGCGCAGGATGCCGACGCCGGGGTAAAGGCGATCCAGTTCAGCATCGATGGTGGGGCGGAGCAGGCGTGGACGAAGCCGCTGCAGTTCGATGCACTGAGCCAGGGACGGCACAGCATCCAGTTTGCCGCGACGGATCGCGTGGAGAATGCGGAGAAGCCGCAGACATTCAGCTTTATTGTCGATCGCACGCCGCCTCAGATCGCGCTGGCGATTCATGGGCCGGAATATACGGACACGGGCGTTCGGTATGTTACGCCGCAGGCTACGATTTCGCTGAGCGCTCGGGATGCGGTGGCGGGAGTTGTTCCGGTTCGCTACAGCATCGATGGCGGGCCGGAGAAGTCCTACAGGTCGCCGTTTCACCTGCCTGGGGTTTCGGGAATTCACCATCTGCAACTGGAGGCGAAGGATTCCGTCGGCAATGTGAAGCAGATAGCGGTGGACGACATTTATGTCGACCGCACCGCGCCGGACACCG
>DAHVZZ010000495.1:0-14785 GCA_027323785.1 Acidobacterium sp.
TCTGCATGTGCGGCACAAAATGCCGCTGGCGGCGGTGCTGGCATTGCTGACCAGCCGTCCGGCGGAGACGCTGGGGCTGAAGGGGTGCGGCACGCTGCAGGTGGGTCATCCGGCGGATCTGGTGCTTTTCCGGCTCGGCGAGAGCTGGACGTTCCGTGCGGGCGATTCGCGCTCGAAGTCGAAGAACACGCCCTTTGATGGCTGGGAGCTGCAGGGGCGGGTGGAGTTGACGATCAGCGAAGGGCAAGTCGTGTATCGGGGCTGAACGGTTCCGCCGAAGCGCTTAACGGCGCTTCTTCTTTTTGGGGAGCTTCTTGGGGTTCGGCGGCTTGTAGCGGGTGCTGCGGGATTTTGGAGCTTTTGCCTGAACAGCCGCTGATTGCTCGCGCTTCTTTGCTTTCTTCTGGCGCTTCGCAGTGGTTCCGGTGCGCGGCTTTTTTGCCGAAGGCTCTTCTTCTTCGAGGATGGAGAACTGGAGGCGCTTTTCGACTGCATCCACGCGATCGAGAACCACATGGACGCGTTCGCCGACTGAGAATTTGCGGCCCCAGCGGTCGCCGACGATCTGGCGGGTGTTTTCGCGGTAGGTGTAGCGGTCGCCGTCGAGCATGCCCAGGCTCTGGACGGGGACGAGTCCTTCGACAAACAGCTCATCCAGCTCGACGAAGAGGCCATATTTTGTGGCGTTGAGGATCATGCCGGCAAAGGACTCGCCGACGCGGTCGCGCATGAACCTGATCTTTTTCCAGTCGACCAGTTCGCGCTCGGCGTCGGCGGCGCGGCGTTCATTCTCGCTGGACTCCTGTGCGATGGCGGCGAGTTCTCCTTCGGCGACGGGTTCGAAGGGCGCGGTGGCGGGGCTTTGCTGTTGGGGAGCCAGTTGGCCATGGCCCTCCACGCCAGCGTGCAGCAGCGCTTTTGCGATGCGGTGAACGATGAGGTCGGGATAGCGGCGGATGGGCGAGGTGAAGTGTGTGTAGCAGGGCGCGGCGAGGGCGAAGTGGCCCTCGTTCTTCTCGCTGTAGCGCGCCTGGCGCAGCGAGCGCAGCATGAGATAGGAAAGGATTCGCTCCTCGGGCTTGCCGGCAATTTTCTCGGTGAGCTTCTGATACATACGCGGGGTGATGGGGATTTCCTGCGGCACTTCGTAGCCGCGGGGCGAGCGGCTGCTGCCGCGTCCTGATTCGCGGCGGGAGCGCTGCTCGCGGCGTTCGCCGCGCATGGTGAAGGTGCGGACGGGGAGAGCGCCGACGCCGAGCGAATAGCCGAAGGCCGCGGCGATTTCCTCGAACTCGACAACGCGCCGCGGCTCGGGCTTCTCGTGAATGCGGTAGAGCGAAGGAACGGCGAGGTTTTCGAGCCAGGAGGCAACGCACTCGTTGGCCGAGAGCATGAACTCCTCAATGAGCCGGTGCGCCCAGTAGCGCTCGGCGCGGGTGACGGACTTCATGGCGCCGAATTCGTCGAACTCGATGAGCGGCTCGGGCAGATCGAAATCGATGGAGCCGCGGCGCTCGCGCTTGCGGTTGAGGATGCGGGCCAGGTCGATCATGCGCTCGAATTCGGGCACGAGCGGAGCGAACTGCGCGCGCGTTTCCGTGTCGCCGTCGAGGATGGCGTGGACCTGGGTGTACGTCATGCGCTGCGAGGAACGGATGACGCCTTCGCAGACTTCGTAGCTGAGGATTTCGCCCTGTGCGTCAAGGCGCATGAGGCAGGAGAGCACCAGGCGGTCTTCGTGGGGGCGGAGGCTGCAGATGTCCGAGGAGAGCTCCTGGGGCAGCATGGGAATGGCGCGGTCAGGGAAATAAACGGAGTTGCCGCGCAGCCGCGCTTCGAGGTCGAGCGCGGAGCCGGGCAGGACGTATTGCGCCACATCGGCGATGTGGACCTGCAACTCCCAGGTTCCGTCGTCGTGATGGCGCACCAGAACGGCATCGTCGAAGTCGCGGGCGGTTTCGCCGTCGATGGTGACGATGGGAAGCTGGCGGAAGTCGCGGCGTTTGGCGACGGTCTTTCGGTCCAGATGGGCGACCGTGCGCGCCTCGGCCAGTACGCTTTCAGGAAAGATGCGCGGCAGGTGGTGCTTGCGGATCACCATTTCCACATCGACGCCGAAGTCGTCCTCCGCGCCCAGCACTTCGAGGATGCGGCCGCGGGCAGGGCGGGTGGGAGTGGGCCAGTCGACGATCTCGACATCGACGACCATGCCTTCCAGATCGGAGTGGTGCGCGGCTGCCCGGGCCTCGGCGCCGAGGACGCGATGCGGCGAGAGCGTGGCGGTGGAGGCTGCGGGCAGCTCCTGTCCGAAGGGGACGACGATGGGCTGAGTCATGCGCTCGTCGGAGGGAACGACGATGTGGCCGCCGCGCTCCGCATCCCGGCGGGAATAGTGGAAGATGCCGACCACGGTGGGGTTGCGGCGGGTGAGGATGCGGAGAATGCGTCCCGAGCGCCGCTCGCCGTCTTTGGCGGATCGGAAGCGGTCGAAACGGGGCGTCATCAGCTCGACGAGGACCTGATCGCCCTGCATGGCGCCGGCGATGTCGCGGGCGGGGATAAAGATGTCCGAATCGACGGCGGGCCGGGCTCCGGGGGCGGGCGGATTGGGGCGGACGAAGCCGTAGCCGTCGCGATGGAGGTCCAGTCGGCCGGCGACGAGATTTTCGGAGCGGCGGGCTTCGGGATCGGGCATGGGCTGGCTGCGGCCCTGCCTGCGCGGACGGGGTTCGGCGGCTTGCGGCAGCGACCACTGTTCGCTGCCGATCTGGACGAGCTGACGGCGGCCGGTCAGCTTTCCCAGCTGTTCGCGCAGCAGCCGGCGCTCGCGGCCGCCGCCGAGGCCCAGTTCGCGGACAAGCTGCTTGTATCCGGCCTTGCCTCCTGGGAGCTTTTCAATGTGGCGAAGCATCTCGCGGTCGTCCATGGTGATTCGATGGTACCTGAGGTGGCACGGGGCTCGAAGGGACGGAAGATACCGGGAGATTACCGGCGCGATTACCAGAGTCCGACGCCGGCCTCGTCAGAGGCGGTCAGGGAGATGCCAATTCCCGCGACGATGTTTAAGATGCAGGTAACGACGGCATAGCGCGCGGAGGGTCAAAGCTCCCGAGGGGACGAGGGTCGACGTTGCAGAGTTCTGTCTGGGGCCGGACGCGTGATTTCGGCAGGCCAGTAGCAGAGCGGCCATTTACAAAACATCTGGAGAAGGAAGGTATCTTGTGGCTATGTGGAAACCCAATCAACCCGCAGGCGGCTCGGGATCGCAAAACCCCGAACCGGTGCGACCGACCGCGCCGGTAACCCCCAGCTTTGAAACGAATGCACGTCCAGCTCCCGCTCCGGCGGCGGCGCAGAGCAGCGAACAGGCAACGATTGGCAAGAGCCTGGTGATCAAGGGCGAAGTATCGGGCTCGGAATCGCTGTACATCGACGGCAAGGTGGAAGGCTCGATCAGCCTGCCGGGCAACCGCGTGACCGTAGGCCGCAACGGCCAGGTTTCGGCGAACATTTCCGCGCGCGAGATCGTGGTGCTGGGCAAGGTGCGCGGCAACGTGACGGCCAGCGACCGCGTGGATATTCGCAGCGAAGGATCGCTGACCGGCGATGTGAGCGCGCAGCGGATTTCCATCGAGGACGGCGCGTTCTTCAAGGGCGGCATCGACATCCGGAAGCCGGGGTCGAACGAAAAGGCGGCCGAGAGCAAGCCCGCGGCGAACAGCACCGAACGGCAGACGATTACCGCCTAGTCTGTTTTTCAGAGCGAACGGCCCTCGCAGCCGCTTCCTGGCTGCCGCGAGGGCCTTGACTGTTTTGAGCGGCTCACCGTCCGCGGCGCAGCACGCGCCTGAGTGCGCCCATGCTGGCAATGCCCATCCACTGTGTTATTCCCAGGTAGATCGCGGCAAAGGGAATGAGGACACAAATTCCGACGAGGAAAGCCAGATGGAAGGGCAGGATGCGCCTGATGCCGAGGCTCACGGCCGCCGCGAAAAGCGCCACAAGCCAGAGCCGGATCAGCCTTGAAGAGGCGGACGGGAGAGCACCGATGCGGAGTCTCATGGCCCGCCGCAGCAGGGAGTATTCCAGCCATCCCGCGATGCCGGCCGAAAACGTGAGCCCCGCCGCGCCCCAGCGCTGATCCAGTCCGAGGATCCGGGGCAGGGGCAGAGCAAAGAGATAGCCCAGGCCGAAGGTCAGCGCAACCCGGATGAGGGCGAATCGCAGCGGCGTTCTGGTATCGCGCAGCGCATAGAACGCCGAAGAGTAAAGCCGCCCCAAAGTTGTGGCCAGCAGCCCGACGGCCGAAGCGGCCAGCACTCCCCAGACGAACAGCACATCCGAATGGCGGAACTGTCCGGTTCGATAAACGGTGGCCACGACCACATCGCCGAGAACGATGAAGGCGACCGCCGAGGGAATCACAAAGAAGGAGATCTGCTGGAGGCCGTTGGTGAGGCGTCGCCGCAGGTCCTGCATGGCCTCATCGGCGGTGCCCAGGGCGCTGGACATGGCGGGAAGCTCCGCGGCGGAAACCGCCATACCGAAAAGGCTCACCGGCAGTATGTAGAGCGTCTGCGCGTAGCCCAGAGCCGCCACCGCGCCGGTTCCCAGGAAACTTCCCAGCCAGGAATCCACATAGGCGCTGATCTGCACGACTCCGCGGCTCACGAAGACGGGGACGAAGTTCCTGGTGACGGTTCGCAGATGCTCACCGGCAAAGCTCACCTTCATGCGCAGCGGCACGAGGAAGCGCATCACCATCGGCAACTGCACCAGCAATTGCAGGGCGCTGCCGATCACCGAACCGATGGCCAGCAGGATCGCCAGCCGCCCGGAAGAATGATGAATTCCGCCCCAGACCAGGGTGATAATCATGGCGATGTTCCACATCACCGGCGCCGCATAGGAGAGGAAGAATTTTCTGTGGCTGTTGAGGATCCCGAGGCACCAGGCGGAGAAAACCAGCAGAGCCGCTCCGGGAAACAGAATCTGCACCAGGCGAATGGTGAGCTGCCGCTTGGCGCCGTGGAAGCCGGGTGCGATCAGTTCAATGAGCCAGGGAGCGGCGAAAACTCCCAACGCCACCAGAACGGCGGTGACCATCAGCAGCAGGGCAAAGACCGCCTCGGCCAGCTCCGATGCCTCCCGATGCCGTTCCTCGGCGTTCAGCCGCGCATAGACTGGGATGAACGAGGCGGAGAGCACGCCTTCGCCGAAGAGGTTCTGCAGGATGTTCGGAATGCGAAAGGCCGCGCGGAATGCATCGGCTGCATTGGAATTGCCAAAGTAGTGCGCAAAAAAGCTGTTGCGCACCAGGCCGAAGAGCCGGCTGAGCAGAATGCCCGCGGCAACGGCCGCGGCGTGCCCCCGCGAAGGTGTTGCCCTGGGTTGGGGTTGGTTGGGATGGGTGGTCAAAGCACGATTATAGGGGCGGCGCAGGCCGTATCGTCCATGCCTTCGCCCTGCTGGGCCGGGATTCGCGCAGTTGCCGGCGCGGGTGCTGCCCTTAGCGCAGCAAATCTTCCAGCGCGAGGCTGAGCTCGGTTTTTTCGTCGCGGTATTTCACGATCACGGGGGTGTAGACGCTCAGGCCCCATTCCTGGCCTTTGCCTTTGGTGACGGCGCGGGCTCCGGGGACGACAACCGCGCCCTCGGGGATGATGAGCGGCTGGTCTGCCTGGGCGCGCAGCACTTCGCCGCGGACGACGTCGTAGACCGGAGTGCCGCGGGTGAGGACGGTTCCGGCGGCCAGCACGGCGCGGCTGCGCACGATGGTTCCTTCATAGACGCCGCAGTTGCCGCCGACGAGGACGTCGTCCTCGAGGATGACGGGGCTGGCGTTGACCGGCTCCAGCACGCCGCCCACCTGGGCCGCCGCGCTGAGGTGAACGCGTTTGCCGATCTGGGCGCAGCTGCCGACGAGGGCGTGCGAATCGACCATGGTGCCTTCGTCGACATACGCGCCGACGTTGACGTAGCTGGGGGGCATCACGACGACTCCGCGGGAAAGATAGGCTCCGGCGCGGACGGAGGAGCCGCCGGGGACGATGCGGATGCCCTGTTCCGGAGCGAAACGGCGGGCGGGAAAGGTGTGCTTGTCCACGAAGGAAAGGTCGGAGCCTGCGGCTTCCAGCTGGCCAAGACGGAAGCCGAGCAGGATTCCCTGCTTGACCCAGGCGTTGACGCGCCAGCCTGTGGCTGCAGTGGGATCGGGTTCGGCTGCGCGGATTGTTCCCGCTTCCAGCTGTGCGCGCAACTCGTGGAAGGCTTCCATGGCAGCCGCGTCGCCGACGGCGGCCGCACCCTGGGCGAAGTACCCTTCGATTGTCTCTTGCAGGTTCATGATTATTCGCAGTCTACCAACGGCCTGCGATGAAAATGTATGCTGGCCTCGAAGCATTGTCCCTCTATGGCCCGCCGATCCTCATCCCGTCCTGTTGCTGGTGAGCTTGCGCTGATCGAGTCGATCCGGCGGGCTGCGGCGGCGCTGCCTGCCGCTCGCGCACTGCGGCTGGGGATTGGGGACGACTGCGCGGTGCTGCGTCCGGCGGCAGGGCATGAGATTTGCGTGACGACGGATTTTTCGCTGGAGAATGCGCATTTCCGGCGCGACTGGCACTCGCCGCAGGCGGCGGGGCATCGCTGCCTAGCGCGGGGGCTGAGCGATCTGGCGGCGATGGGGGCTGAGCCGCTGGCGGTGTTTCTGTCGCTGGCGGTTCCTGCCAGGACGGCGGAGTCGTGGGTCGAGGGCTTTATGGAAGGCCTGCTGGCGCTGGCGGCGCGGCACCGCGTGGCGCTGGCCGGGGGCGATACGGCGCAGTCGCCGAGCCTAATTGCTGCGGATATTGTGGCGCTGGGACAGCTGCCGCAGGGCGCGGCGCGGCTGCGTTCGGGCGCGCGGGCGGGCGATGCGCTCTATGTGACGGGCGCGCTGGGCGGGGCCGCGGCGGAGCTGCTGGCGGTCGCGCAGAAGCCTGCGAGGTTTCGGCGCATGGCCGCGTCGGCAGCGGGGCATCCGCATCTTTTCCCGGAGCCGCGACTGGCTGCGGGTCGCCGGCTGCGAAGCGTGGCCAGCGCCATGATCGACATCAGCGACGGGCTTTCAACGGACCTGACGCATCTGTGCGAGGCTTCGGGGCTGGCGGCGGAGGTGGAAGCGTCCGCGCTGCCGGTTCATCCGCTGGCGAGGGAAGCCGAGCGATCAGGGCTGGCGGCCTCCGCGCTGGAGCTGGCGCTGCATGGGGGCGAGGACTACGAACTGCTGTTGACCGCTCCGGCTGGGGCGCGGGTGCCGCGCAGCATCGGCGGGGTTCCGGTGCGGCGGATTGGGGCGATGCGGAAGGCTTCTGCGCGGCGGGCGTTGATTGAGCTGCGCATGGCGGATGGGCGGAGGGTTCCGGTGGAGGCGCGGGGATGGGAGCATTTTCGGCGGAAAAGCTGAAGGCTCCGCCGGTCCTTTTCGGATCGGCGGAGCCCCATGACTGGCAGACAGGCCTGTAAGCCGGATTCTGTCGAGGACGGCCATTCCTCTTGGCGGCGCATTACTGCGCACGCTCCAGCGACCTACCCGGAACTTCCGCCCGGTTTCCCGGACGCCCATCTGGGTTGCCGCACCGGGCCGGCACGGGCGGACATTACTGGCCGCTTGTTCCCTATTTGGTCTTGCTCCGTGTGGGGTTTACCCTGCCTCCGCCGTTACCGCCGGAGCGGTGCGCTCTTACCGCACCTTTTCACCCTTACCTGCGTCTCTTACGAGGCGCGGGCGGTATGTTCTCTGTGGCACTAGCCGTCCCTGAGCCTTGACGCTCAGGTCCCGGACGTTATCCGGCACACTGCCCTGTGGAGTCCGGACTTTCCTCCACCGGAGTCAATTCCCGGCAGCGGCCGTCCAGCCTGCCTGCTGACTTGATGATAACCCGGTTGCGGCGGTTACAGATTCAGCGGGCCGCTTTTGCCCGCTGGTAAGTGCCGCTTTTGCCGCCGGTTTTGCGCTCCAGCTGGAGGTCGCGAATGACGATGGATTTGTCGACGGCCTTGCACATGTCGTAGACTGTGAGGGCAGCGACGGAGGCGGCTGTCATGGCCTCCATCTCCACGCCGGTCTGCGCGGTGGTAGCGGCGGTGGCGCGGATGGCGATGCCGTCCGGGGCGATCTCCGCCTGGACGTCGACGAAGGTGAGCGGAAGCGGGTGGCACATGGGGATCAGCTCGGAGGTTCGCTTGGCCGCCTGGATGCCGGCGAAGCGCGCCACTTCCAGCGGATTGCCCTTGGGGTTGTGCGGCAGCGCCTGGAGCGCCTCCTGGCTCATGGAGACGAAGACCGAGGCCTCGGCTTCGCGGCGGGTTGCGGCTTTGGCGCTGACGTCCACCATGCGCGCCGAACCCGCCTCGTCGAAATGCGACAGCTTGCCCATGCCCTCCAGAGTACAGCGCATGGGTCATGCGGAGATATGGCCGGCGCGGGCGAGGCGGTGGAGGCAGGCTCTACAATGGCCAGCGGAGGATTTCCGCATGAAACTGACCCGCCGCGATTTTTCCCGTCTCGGCTCGATGGCCGCGCTGGCCAGCGCGCTGCCTGCCGCCAAAGCGCAGAATCACAGCTCTTCGCAGCGCAAATTCGGCTGGTGCATTGTGGGACTGGGGCGCATCTCGATGGGCCACTTTATGCCGGGCGTGGACGTGTCGAGGACGGGCAAGCTGACGGCTCTGGTGAGCGGGCATCACGAAAAGGCCTCGCGGCAGGCCGCCATGTACAACCTGCCCGGGGGCGCCATTTACGACTACACGGAGTTCGACGAGATTGCGCGGAATCCGGCGATTGACGGGGTCTATATCGCGCTGCCGAATTCGATGCACGCCGAGTACACGATTCGCGCGGCGAAGGCGGGCAAGCATGTGCTGTGCGAGAAGCCCATGGCCACCAGCGTCGAGGATTGCCGGAAGATGATCGAGGCCTGCCAGAAGCACAATGTCCGGCTGATGATTGCTTACCGCTGCCAGTACAACACCCTGCATTTGAAGGCCATGCACCTGATTCGTTCCGGGCAGATTGGGAAAGTGCAGGGGATCGAGAGCGCATTCGGATTCAATATTCAGCCGACGTTTGTGCTGGACGGAGTCCGGCTGCCGGAATGGCGTCTGGACCGGAAACTCTCCGGCGGCGGTCCGCTGCTGGATGTGGGCATCTACGCGCTGAATGCTTCGCGCTATCTGACCGCAGAAGAACCGGTGGAGATTCGCGGCTACTCATCGGTAATCGATCAGGATGGCCGGTTTAAGCAGATAGAGGAGAACGATGCGTGGAACATGCGGTTTCCTTCCGGCGCGCTCTCCAGCTGCAGCACGACTTATGGGGCGAATGGGATGAACTTCTTCCGGGTGTATGGCTCGAAGGGCACCATCGAGATGAATCCGGCGTTCAGCTACGACGGCATGCACCTGAAGGCGCAGCTTGCCAACGGGCAGAGGATCGACGAGCCGGAGGTCCGGCGCGATCCGGTGGATTTCACCACTCAGGCGGACTACTTCGCGCACTGCGTGTGGAACAGAGAGGAGCCCAAAACCGATGGCCAGGAAGGGCTGCGCGACATGATGCTGATGTCGCAGATTTATACCTCGGCGGGGATGAAGGCGCTGTAGAAACGCGCTTTGGGCAGTTACAAATGTAAAAAGGCTGGCCGCATGGATCGCGGGCCAGCCTTTTTGATTTCGGGAGCGGCGAGACGGTCTGCAGGGCTATCCGTTCAGGGTTTCCTGCAGCTTGTTGATCATGCCGTTCAGGTTTTTGTCGGTGCGGCGCTGCTCGTCGATTTTGCCGATGGAGTGCATGACGGTGGTGTGGTGCTTGCCGCCAAACTGACGGCCAATCTCCGGCAGAGAAGCTTCAGTCATCTGCTTGGCCAGGTACATGGCGATCTGGCGGGGCACGACGACGGCGCGGGAGTTGTTCTTCTGCTTCAGCTCGGCGACACGCATGCCGAACTGCTCGGCCACGGCGCGCTGGATGGCCTCGATGGTGATCTTGCGGACCTGGTTGTCGATGAACTGCTTCAGGCACTGCTGTGCGGTGGAGAGGACGATTTCGACACCATTGAGGCCGCACCATGCGACCAGGCGCACCAGGGCGCCTTCCAGCTCACGCACGTTGGTGCGGACGTTGGAAGCGATGAACAGCGCCACGTCCATGGGCAGGGTGACGTGTTCGCTCTCGGCTTTCTTCTGGAGGATGGCGACTTTGGTTTCCAGATCTGGCGGCTGGATATCGGCGATGAGGCCCCACTCGAAGCGGCTGCGCAGGCGGTCCTCGATCTCGGCCAGCTCGCGGGGCGGGCGGTCGGAGGCGATGACGATCTGCTTCATGTTTTCGTGCAGCGCGTTGAAGGTGTGGAAGAACTCTTCCTGGGTGCGTTCCTTCTGCGAGAGGAACTGAATGTCGTCGATGAGCAGCACATCCACGGTGCGGAATTTGTCGCGGAAGCTGGTCATTTTGTCGTAGCGCACCGAGCTGATCATCTCGTTGGTGAACTTCTCGGCGGATACGTAGGAGATGGAAGCGCCGGGCTGGCGGAGCTTCACCTCGTGGCCGATGGCGTGCATCAGGTGGGTTTTGCCCATGCCGACGCCGCCATAGAGGAAGAGGGGGTTATAGGCCCGGGAAGGCTGCTCAGCCACGGCCAGGGCGGCGGCGCGGGCAAACTGGTTTCCGGGGCCGCAGACGAAGGCGTCGAAGGTGTAGCGGGGGTTCAGCTGTGCCGCGGTGGACCAGTCGAAGCGCGCCTGCTGCGGGCTGGAAATGGGGACGGGACGCCGGGTGCCGTTGCCGAGCTGCGGCCGGTTCTCAGGGCTGGAGGGCGATGGCGCAAAGCCGCCGTCTTCGCGGACGCGAGGCATGGTCGGGTCTTCATCGGGCGTGATGAACTGCACGTCGTCGAATTCGAGCTGCAGGACTTCGATGGCTTCCTGGATGAGATCGCCGTAGCGATCGCCGACATGGCGGAATTCCGGTGTGGGAATGCGAACGAAAAGAGTCCGTTCGCGAACGTAGCTGAATCGCGTCGGTTTTAGCCAGGTATCGTACGACTGGCGATTGACCTTCTTTTCCAGCGCCGCGAGAATCTGCACCCATGGATTGAGTGCAACGGGGGGAGTAACGGCGAAAGACATGCTCAATCCTCTATACGAAACGTCCTCGCTGAGAAGGATCGCGAGCCGTATTGCGGAAATGCCAGGCGTGACCCTGTCCTGTGGAAACAGGGTTGAAGTGGCAGGCAATACCAACTGGCCGGGAGCCGCTCCGGTCAGTCACGCACCGGAGCCTGGATCTGGATCCTTCGACTACCGCAGGGCGTCGAAAAAACTTAAGTGAACGTTGCCGATAGTAGCACAGTCGAAGCAGCCTGGAAATGCGATTGAAGCGAGAAAATATTTAGGGGTGGCCAGTTGCACTGCGGGTGGTGAAAATGGCTGCGGGGCCCGTATTTTTGCGGGGTCTCATGCGATGGGATATACTGGATTTCTGCCGCCCGAAGGCGAATTGCGAGCAATAGCGCGGCGCAGGGATTCGGTTGCGCTGCCAGCGTCCGGGAATTGGACAGCGGCGCGCATCTCGGCGAATCGATCATAAAATTCTCAGGAGTTACGTTTCCATGCCGAAGCGCACATTTCAACCCAATCGGCGCAGCCGCTCGAAGACGCACGGCTTTCGCAGCCGCATGATGACCAAGGCCGGTGCGGCGGTGCTTTCCCGCCGGCGTGCGCGGGGCCGCAAGCGTGTTTCCGTGAGCGCGGGTTATCGCGACTAGTCCTGCCAGTTGGTCCAGCGTGCGGCGGGAGGGTTCGGGAACGGACCCGAGGCGCACATCCCCAGAGAGCAGCGGAATGGAGATATGCCGGAGGCCACGTATGACTGGCGCAGTGTCCGTCTGCGAAGGCACGCGGATTTCCAGCGTGTTTACGGCGCAAGCCGAAGGCTTTCGTCCGCCTCGATGAGCTATTTCTTTCGGGTTCGCGAAGCGGGTGAACCGATCGGTCCGCAACCGCGTATTGGATTGACGACGGGGCGAGTGCTGGGCAAGGCGGTGGCGCGCAATCGCATTCGACGCCGTATGCGCGAAGCGGTTCGGCTGCACCTTGGCGAGCTTCCCGCGGGCGTGGATGTGGTTCTGCATCCGCGCAGGAAGGTCGAAGAGATGGAGTTCGAGCGGCTGCACGGCGAGGTTTCGCGGATCTTTGCATCGATCGCCGGCAGCACACACGGCTCCGGGGCAGGCAGATGAAACGCGGCGCGGCGGAATCGGCGGGGATCAGGCGGAAGGCGGCGGAAATTCTGCTGGCCGGCTATAAGCGGATTCTTTCTCCGATGCTGCACGCGATGCCCGGCTTCCAGGGCTCGTGCCGGTTCCAGCCAACCTGTTCGGAATATGCGGCCATTGCGGTTGCGGAATATGGCCTGGTGCGCGGCGGCCTGATGGCGGCTGGACGCCTGCTGCGCTGTCATCCGCTGCACCGGGGCGGTTTCGATCCTGTGCGGCCGAAGCGCCCGCCATCTTCATCGGGAATTACGAGCGGGCAGATACTATAAGCCGCAGAGCAAATACGGCAGACATCGACAGGAAACAGAATTCTTGACAGAGATACAAAATCCTAATCAACAGGGCGGCGGCGGCGGAACGGATTCGCGCTCGCTCTTCGGTTTTCTGATCGTTTTTGTGCTGATGGTGGTGGCCTTTCAGATATTCGGGCCAAAGAAGCCAAAGCCTCAGCCGGAACACCCTCAGCAGAAAACGGCGCAGAGCGCGCAATCCGCTGCGCCTGTCCCGGCGCCAGCCTCATCGGCAGCACCCGGGTCCGGGCCTGCCGCGCAAGGCGCCGCGGCGGGCAAACCGGCGCCTGCCGCGAAGGTGGTGCAGGCGGCCGGCCAGACCACGACCATCGTCGAAAACAAGCTGTACCGCATCGTTTTCAGCAATCGGGGCGGGCAGGTGACGTCGTGGATCCTGAAGAAATATACAGACGATCGCGGCAAGCCGCTGGAACTGGTGAATCGGGATGCGGGCAGCAGGTTCGGCCTCCCGCTGTCGCTCTTCACTTACGATGCGGGGCTGCGCACGGAACTGAACAGCGCGCTCTACGTTCCCTCGGCAACCGGCAAGCTGACGGCGCCGGCGAGCCTGACGTTTCAGTATTCGGCGAATGGGCTGACGGTTCGCAAGACCTTCACTTTCGGGTCCACCTATGTCATCCACGCGAATGTTTCCGTCACCCGGAATGGGGCTCCGGTTACGGCTCTGCTGGCATGGCCGGCGGGGCTGGGCGATGAGGTGACGCCGCAGCAGTACGCGACGGCGAGCTTCGACAGTTCGATTGGCGGCAAGTCCGACCAGACCGAGCCCAAGAAGATCGTCGGCGGCAAGACGCTTCAGGGGCCCTTCGATTACGCCGGGGTGAGCGATCTCTATTTTGCCGCGATCTTCATGCCCACCCAGCCGGCGGATACCAGCGCGGTTACCTTCCACAACACCGTGGACATTCCGAAGGACCGCCAGAATCCCAAGCCGGGCGAAGTGGATCATGAGCCCATCCTGGGAGCGGCCATCGGGACGGCCGGCGGCCCGGTGGATACGCGCATCTTTGTTGGGCCAAAATCGCTCAGCACGCTGAAGTCGGTCCATGCGGCCAACGGGCAAAATCTTGAGCAGCTCATGAGCTTCGGCTGGTTCGGGTGGGTGTCGAAGCCGATGCTGCTGGTGCTGCGGTTCTTTGTCACGCATGGCATTCCCAACTGGGGCTGGGCGATCCTGGTCCTCACTGTCATTCTCAATCTGTTCATGCTGCCGACACGCTTCATGATGATGAAGTCGTCGCTGAAGATGGCGCGCATTCAGCCCCAGATTGAGTCGATCAAGGCCAAGTACGCCAAGTACGCCCGCACCGATCCGCGGCGGCAGGAAATGAACAAGGAGATGTTCGACCTGCAGCGGAAGGAAGGCGTGAACATGTTTGGCGGATGCCTGCCCATGCGGCTGCAGTATCCTCTGCTGTTCGGGTTTTACCGGATGCTGGAGTTTGCGATCGAACTGCGGCACGCGCACTGGCTGTGGCTGTCGGATCTGTCGGCTCCCGATCCGCTGCATATCCTGCCGCTGTTTGTGATTGTGTCGATGTTCCTGTCGCAGTTCTTTACGCCGTCACCGGGTATGGACCAGACTCAGCAGCGCATGATGGCGTTCATGATGCCTCTGATTTTCGGATTCATGATGTGGAATCTGGGCTCCGGAGTTTGCCTGTACTGGGCCGGCAGCAACCTGATCGGTGTGGGGCAGCAGATGGCCATTAACCGATCCAGCATGGGCCGCGAGATGCGCGCCCTTGCGGCGAAACGCGCGGCCAAGAAGGCCGGCAAAACCGTCAACGCCCGGCGTTAGTTCAGTTTCAGGGCTGCGCCGGCCCGTCCTTTTCGCGATTCGGCATTCCGCGAAGCGGATCGCGATATTAAGATGAACCAATGCCGATCGAAGACTATTCCGCCGCCGCGCAAAAGATCGCAGAGTTACTGAAGAACCTGGTCAACCTGGGCAATCTGCGCCTGAAGTACCGGATCACCGCCGGCGCCGGGGCAGCCGATCCCGCGGGTCTGGAAGCGCGCGAGATTTATGTCGAACTGGCCGGTCCGGATGCCGGATTGCTTACCCAGCGCGGCGGCGAGTTGCTGCGGGCGCTGGAGCATGTGGCGGCCAAGGTCCTGCGTCTGGAAAACGAAGAGCACGACAAGATTTCGTTTGAC
>DAHVZZ010000502.1:0-2534 GCA_027323785.1 Acidobacterium sp.
AATGGTAGGCGAGACAGGGATCGAACCTGTAACCCCCGGCTTAGAAGGCCGGTGCTCTATCCGATTGAGCTACTCGCCCAGAGGCTCTGATCCATTGTAACGTTCACGGCGGTCCGGAGAATCCGCTGCCAGGAAGATCGCGCGGAGGACAAGTCCGCGCCGCAGCCGGCGGCGTAGAGGGTGAGGGCGAAGCCGTCCTGGCGGGCTGCATGGGCGGCACGAATCACAAGATCGACGCGACCATTTTTGAGCGGCTCCATGTGCAGCTGCGAGACGATGCGGCGCACCCAGGCCTCCTGCTGCTGAAACGATCCGAAGAGAACCGCGTCGCGGGGAAGGATGTCGATCCACAACGCAACACCGTGGAGTGCTTCGTCCGGCGACGAATTGTACTCGATGGGATCCAGGCCGTCGGAGGCCAGCGTCCAGAGATCGCACTTCGAGGTGAAGACGTGCGACTGGGGTGCGTTGAGGCGGAGCAGCATTTCTCTGAGCGCGGAACCGGGCGGAGCTTCGGCGATGGACGCCACGGCTTCAGGATGCGCGCGCAGGTCGACAAAGCCTGGCCAGTCGGCATCGATCCATGGCGCACCCTCGCCGATTTCGACGGCCCAGTCTGCTTCCATTTCAGTCTCCTTCAGCGGCGGTGCGCGCGAGGAACTGGGCCAGCATCCGTTCGGCCCAGCGACCGTCGCTGTCCGGACCATCCGGCTCCGCGAGAAAGGCGCAGTGGCCACCGTGGTTCGTTTCCACCAGAGAGACGTGAGGATTGGCCAGAAGCGCGGCACGAGTGGCGGGCAACATGCGGATGAAGGGATCGTCGAGCGAATGCAGAATCAGCGTGGGCACGCGGAGATCGCTGGCATACCGGGAGCTGGCGACGCTCAGGTAGTAGTCGTCGGCATCGCGGAATCCGCCATAGCGCGCGACAATTTCCTGGTCGAAGTCGCGCAGGGAGCGAATCCGATCGACGCGGGCATCGCCGTAGATGTCAGGGTACATTTGCGCGCGGCGGCGCACGCGAGCGACCATGGAGCGCAAAAAGTGCCACTCGTAGATACGATTGCCGGGCTGATGCAGAGCGGCGGATGAAGGCGCCAGATCCATCAGTGGAGAAATGCCGACCACGGCCTTCAGCTGGGCCGGGAGACTGGCGGCCCGCTCGCCGGCTAGCTTGAGAACCAGGTTGCCGCCCATGGAGTAGCCCACCAGAGCCACGCGCTCCACCTGCTGACGGCGGGCAATCTCGTCGATGACACGGCCAACGTCGCCGGAGCGGCCCGAATGGTAGATGGTGGGCGAAAGATGGTCGGTGCCGCCGCAGGAGCGCATGTTCATGCGGACGACATTCCAGCCCGCGGCGAGCGCGCGGGCGGTATTGCCGATGATGTATTTAGAGTTCGAAGAGCCTTCCAGTCCGTGCACCAGAATCACGGTCAGCCGCTGGCGACGCACCTGAGGAGGCTGCCAGTGGCAATGGCAGAGCACCTGCGTGGGACCGTATCCCGCCACCGGCCCGTCTACCTCGACGAGCAGCGGTTCGGGTTCCGGCAGCATGAGGCGACGCGGCAGGAAGTTTCCCGCAAGGGTCTGCAGGTGTCCGTTGCGCAGCCATCGACGGGGAACGAAGTCGCTCCATTCACGCACGCGCGGTTCCAGCAGAGCTGGTGTCTTTGTCATGCGGGCCGCCCCTGTACATCGCGCAAAACCGCAGCCGCTCTCAGCGCGCCGGTGGGCGCTTCCTCATGTTTGAAGTAGGCGAAGACGTCTCCCTGAGCGGCCTTTGTTTTGAGCATGGAGGCAATTTCCGCAAGGCGAGCCGTGGAGTACTCGCTTTTGCGCAGGCGGTAATAGGCAAACGAAGCCGTTTCAATCTCCGGTGTCACCAGGTCATCGCTCTCTGCGATGCAGAGAGCCGCGCCGAATTTTTCCAGAACCCGGTAGATCCTGGGGTCGAACCATGAAGGGTGCCGGAATTCGAATGCGGTTCGCAGGTTGAGATCGCGTATTTCTTCGAGAAACTGCGCCAGCCGCTCGGTTGCGATCTTCATGGACGGCGGGAGCTGGAAGAGTATCGCTCCCATGCGACCGGCGGTCTTCACGGGTTCCAGCGCCTCCAAGAGAGCGTCCATGGCCGCGCCGCAGTCCTGCAGCCTTTGCAGATGCGTGATTCGCTGCGGAGCTTTGAAGGAAAAGCGGAACTCCGGCCCGGTTTGAGCCAGCCAGCCTTCGACCGCGCTGCGCGTGGGCAGAGATCGAAATGTGTAGTTGACTTCAACGGAATTCAACTTGGCGGCGTAGGCTTCCAGCAGCTTCTTCGGAGATGTGCCGGGAGGGTAGAACTCCCCGCGCCAGCTCGGATACGCCCAGCCCGAGCAGCCCACCCAGGCGTTGCCGGCGGAATCGGTGATGCTCTGTCGTCTCAAGGCTTGCGCGGGAATCGGGAGCTGCGGGGAAGATTGGGATTGGGGCGGATAGTGGGGATCGAACCCACGACATCCTGAGCCACAGTCAGGCGTTCTGCCGCTGAACTA
>DAHVZZ010000507.1:0-3237 GCA_027323785.1 Acidobacterium sp.
TTTGCCGCGCTTTGCGGTCCCAGGAACCCCCTCCGTGCCGGCGACGACGCCGCCGCCCTCCTGCAGCGTTGGATCGGCACCACTGAGCCCCTGCTGCGTCAGCCGCACGATCGTGCCCCTTCTGAGTTTGCCTCCGGCGCCCGAACCCTCCAGCTCTCCGTCAGCCCGGTCGATCCCGGCTCCGGCTCCGGTCCGCTCGTCCTCGTCGTCTCCGACATCACCGACCGCAAGCTCGCCGAGTATGCCGTCCGCACCGCCGAAAAACTGGCCGCCACCGGTAAACTCGCCAACGCCATCGCTCACGAGATCAACAACCCGCTGGAATCGCTCACGAATCTCCTCTACCTGGCGCAGACCTCTTCCTCCACTGAGACCATCCATCGCTATCTGGAGAAGGCAGGCGATGAGCTCGCACGGGTCTCGCGCATCACCCGGCAGACCCTCTCTTTCCACCGCGATACCCACACGCCGGTCCCGGTTGACATAGGCAGCCTGATCGCCAACGTCATCGATCTGTTCGAGCGATCCGCCACCGCCCGCCACATCCGCGTTGCCTTTGAGTGCCAGCCCACGCTGACCATCTATGGTTATCCCGGCCAGCTCGGCCAGGTATTCGGCAACCTGGTGCGCAATGCCGCCGAGGCCGCGCCTCCCGACTCCGAGGTCTCCGTCCGTGTCCGCCCTGGCCACCGCGGCGGCAAACAGGGCACACGCGTCACCATCCATGATCGCGGTTATGGAATCCCCGAACCCGTCCAGAAGCTCCTCTTCGATCCCTTCTTCACCACCAAGGAACTGCGCGGCTCCGGCCTCGGCCTGTGGGTCTCCCGAAACCTTGTGATGAAGCACAACGGAACCATCCGCTTCCGCTCTTCCACCCGCCCTCAGCACAGCGGCACAACCTTTGAGGTCTTTCTGCCCGTCGGCGGTCTCACCCCCGAAAGCCATCCCTTCGAAGCCTGACTCGCGCGCAATAAGCCGAATAGCCCCGCGCGAGAGGTTGACGCGGGGCTATCCAGACTTCAGTCAATCGCGATCAGCCGCCTCCGGCTACTTGTGATCCAGCCGCCGCACCACTGCCAGCGCCCTCGTCACATGCTCCGGCGGTGACAGATGATCCGCCCGCGAAGAAAACTCCGCGACAATCTTACCGTCCCGGCCAATCACAAAAGTCGTCCGATCAATAAACCCGTGATGGATGGCCACTCCGCGAACATCCTTCGCCCCGGCCATCGCCGGAAACGTCTTCACTCCATAGGAAACCGCTACGTTCCCGCTTGGATCGGAAGCCACCGGGAACTGGCCCGCGCAGTATTTCGGATCCGCCGAGAACTGATCCAGCCGCGCGATGCTGTCTTCCGACACGCCAATGATCGTCGCACCCGCGGCCGTGAACTTGCTCTTGTTCTGCGCAAAGGTATGCGCTTCCAGATCGCACCCGCCCGTGTATGCCGACGGAAAGAAATAGACCACCACCGGCCCCTTCTTCAAAGCCGAAGCCAGCGAAAAATGAAACTGCTTGCCCGCCAGCGATGCCGGCGCGGAAAACTCAGGCGCGCGGTTGCCGGGTTGTAGAGCGGCGAACGCCGGAACGCACAGTGCGGCTGAAACCGCCAGGCCAAAGATCAGATTTTTCTTCACAAGTTTCCTCCCTGCTGGCGAAGACTCAGTGGCCCGACCGCCGCGCTCCAGCAGAAACGCCGGCAGGTCTACGAGAATAGCAGAGCCGCAGCGCCTCCCGTTCCCGCAAACGGTTTCATTCCCCACCGCCCGCCGCATCGTCGGCTTCCTCGCAATCCAGCATCTCCGGCCTGTTGGTCCTCACGTTGCGGTTCGGCTGTTTACGGCCTGTCGGTTCTGCTGGCGACGGTGCTGGACGATCAGTGGCGGACGTGGGGGACGATGCTGAGTGCGGGCGGGCTATGGTGGCTGTGGGGGAGGCTGTCGCTGCCTGCATCGATGGATATCTTTCGGGGCATGGGAAAGGGGTCGCTGCTGGTGACGCACGCGATGCCGTGGGGTGCGATGGCGTTTTCGGCAGGGCTGTCGGTGGTGCTGTTTCTGGCGGCGCTGAAGATTGTGCAGCGGCGGGAGTATTAGGGCTGGAGCGGATGGGCCGCGACCGGGCAGTTTATTGTGCCAGGGCTCGGGAACTGTTGCCGAGGTAGTCTTCTTTGCGCTGCAGCAGAGCCCACAGGAAGACGAAGATGAGCAGTGTTCCAAAGGCAAGACATGAGATGAAAAAGCTGGTACCCGGGAAGGCAATGGGAGAGGACGTTCCGTGCGGGGAGCGCGTGATGGTCTCGCGCATGCATGTTGTAAATGTTTCGCGAACACGGGGAAGCGCGAAGGAAGCGGCATAGACGAGCTCGCAGAGCTGGAGAAAGAGGGCGAGGTGCCAAGACGATTTCCATTTGCGGAGAAGGCCGATCGCCATATAGATCTCCGCGGCCCACAGGATCAGAAGGACCAGCATTTCTGGCCGCCCATGCAGGACGGCGCCGAAGAGGAAGAGCGGGGCTTTCATCCACATCTCCAGTGGGAGAGAGAGAGCCGCGAGGAAGATCGTCCAGGCCCAGACGACGATCACGATTCGCGAGGCGGGCATTCGCGGTTGCGGGAGCGTGATTATCTCGATGGTTCCGGCGGTGGCGGCTCCTTGGGCGGGGGTGGGCAGTGCATCTGCTCCGCGGACGGGAGCGAGATCGGAGTGAACCAGCCACCAGATGCCGAGGAGGGAGAAGAGCAGACAGAAGAGAGCCAGTCCCAGGAGGACGATTTCCATGACTGCTGAGTTGGGCGTGGATGCGGCGGCTGGTCCGGAAGGCTGCAACTCGACGATTTGAAGGGCCAGCAGGATGCCGACGCTACCAACAAGGGAGAAGAAGAAGATCACTGCGGCGATAACGATGGCGGCGATTTTGGCTCGGCGCAGGAAGCGAAAGATTCCGATCATGGTCCAGGCGCAGAAGAGGAAGGAACTCAGCTGTAGTGCTGTGGCAGAGATGGCTACGACGCGGACGGCGTCCGGGATGGGCAGGCTATGCACAAGAAGGAAAACGCCGAGAGTCGTGGACGCAAAAACTGTGCCACTGAGCGCGATTAGGCCCAGTACGATCCCCGCAAGAGCAATGCCTACCGGTTTGCGCATAGAAATCGCGGTTCTCCTGGGAAAAGGTCGCATCCAGCATACCCCGCGAAGAAGAGTTTTGACGGCTGTGCGATGTGCCAGCTAGA
>DAHVZZ010000061.1:0-9122 GCA_027323785.1 Acidobacterium sp.
TTCTGATGACGCTGGCGATGGCGTTCTTTTCGATCACGCTGACGTTGAATCTGATCGGGTTTCGTCCGGGAAACGTGAAGCTGCAGGATCTGTCGCTGTCGTCCCTGGAGAATGCGGCGGTGAGGAGTTTTTACGGCACCAAGCAGAAGGTGGTGTACACGTACGAGAATCTTCGATTCCTGTACGAGATGGATTCGCAGCTGCGAGAGATCAGGCAGCATGCGTTGCCGCAGAAGGCCACGAAGAAGGGCGCGAGCGGCGGAGCAAAGTTGGGCGAGCCGCCGGTACTGACTGGCTCTCAGTGGGCGGCGAATCATACGGTGCAGCCGGGCGAGGAAGTCGCTCGGGCTGACGATGGGAAGGTAGTTGTGAACGGGCCAAGGCAGGAAGACAGAAAACAACAGAAGGCGGAAAGGAGCAGGGCATGAACTGCACGAATCATCCCGATCGACCTGTAGCTTCCTACTGCCAGAATTGCGGCAAGGCGCTATGCACGGAGTGCGTCCGGCCGGTTTCCAGCAGCGTTTATTGCGAACAGTGCCTGGCCGAACGGCTGGGTCAGGGGCCAGCGTTGGCTGGCGTGGCAGGCAGCGCGGTGCCGATGGTGCCGTCCGCACCGAATCCGGCGCTGGCGACCGTGCTGGGATTTATTCCCGGCGTGGGCGCGATGTACAACGGCCAATATGTGAAGGCGATTGTGCATGTGCTGGTGTTTGTGGCGCTGGTGGGCATGGCGAACGCCCATGGCATCTTCGGATTTTTCATTGCGGCCTGGGTGATCTACCAGGTGTTTGACGCTCACCATACGGCGCGGGCGCGGCGATTCGGGATGCCTTTGCCGGATCCGTTTGGGCTGAATGATCTGGGCAACCGTATCGGGATGCCGAACTCGCAAGCGTATATCCCCCCGATCGATCCGATGACGGGGCAGCCAGTTGCGGGTGGGGTTCCGCCGACGAGCATGGGTGCGAATCCTGCCACCGGTGCGGGATTCCAGCCGGGAGCGGTGCCAGGTGCGGCAGGCTTTGCGCCCGTCAGCGGACAGGTGCCCGGGGAAGTGCCACCATACGGAGCTTATCCGCCGTATGTGCCGGTAGACGCCGCGGGGAATCCGATGCCGCCGCCGGATCTGCGGAGGGCGCGGCGGGAGCCGATCGGGGCGATAGTGCTGATCGGACTTGGGATGCTGTTTCTGTTCAATTCGCTGGGCATTTTCCGATTTAACTGGGTGGGACGCGGCTGGCCGCTGATTATTATCGGCATCGGCGTGTGGCTGCTGATTCAGCGGACGCGGGGGATAAAAGGACAGGCAGGAGGCCGGCAATGAACCAGTATCTGTTACTACGACGTTTGCGGGGTCCGTTGATCCTGGTAACGATTGGGGTCATGGCGCTGCTGGACCAGTACGGAGTGCTTTCGTTTGGCCGAAGCTGGCCGCTGATCCTGATTGTGATTGGAATTCTGATGCTGGCGGAACGTGTGGTGCTGGCACAGATGCCTCCACCGCCGCCGGGAGGGTTTTATCCGGACGGGTGCATGCCGATGCCACCTGCCGCTCCGACCCAACCCGTGGCGGGGCAGACGGGCAGCCCATTTGCGGGGCAGTCACAGGAAGAGAGGAAATACTAAGCCATGGGCACGAATCCTCCGTACGATCCTCGTTCTGCGGCGCGTCAGGCAAGGGACTACGCAAAGGCGCAGCGTGCCTACTGGCGTTATTATCGCGGGTCGTGCCGGCGGTCGATGGTGCGGCCGATCGTGCTGATATTGATTGGCGTTGTGGCGCTGCTGGTGGAGACGGGGCGGATTCCGGCGGGCGTTTTCTGGAACTGGTATGGACACTGGTGGCCGGTGCTGCTGATCGGACTGGGCGTGCTGCTGCTGCTGGAGTACCTGATTGACCGGCAGAATCCATATGCAGGGCGCGGCGCCGGCGGGCTGGTATGGCTCGTGATACTCCTGATTGTGATTGGCGGGAGCGTGCATGGGGCGCAGAACTGGGGCTGGTTTGGTCCAGACACGAACAACTTCTGGAACATGATGGGCCCACAGTACGACCACACGGTGCAGATGGACCAGGCTCTGAGTGTGCCGAGCGGTGTCACGCCGATCGTAAATATCGATGATCCACGGGGCGATGTGATGGTGACGGCGTCGACGGATGGAATGATTCACCTGCGTGGGCACCAGGTGGCGCACACCTCATCACAGGACCACGCGAACCGCGCGTTTAAAGAGACGAAGCCGCGGATTGATCCGACGAGTTCGGGCGCGAATATCGTGGTTCCCGCAAAGGACAACACGAGCGTGGATCTGACGCTGGAGCTGCCGGTGGCGGCGGGAGCCGTGATCAAGAGCGGTCACGGCGATGTGACCGTGGAGGGCCTGAACGGCAGCGTGGACGTGACGGCAAGGCATGGCGATGTGAGGTTGGATGACCTGGGCGCCAATGTGCACGCGAAGATGCAGAATGGTGACTTTTCCGCGCATGATGTGAAGGGGCAGGCGCTGGTGGAAGGCGCGGGCGGTGATGTGACGCTGTCGAAGATCGGCAGTGATGCTTCGATTCGTGGGGAGTTTACGGGCGACGTGCATCTGGAGAAGGTGAACGGAGCGGTGACGTTCCAGTCGAGCCGCACACAGATTACGGTGCCGCACCTGGTGGGTGAATTGACGCTCGACTCGGGCGACCTTGGGATGGATCGGGCGAGCGGCCCGGTTGTGATCAAGGCACGAGCCAAGAACATGGACCTGAGCGCGATTGCCGGCGATTTGCAGGTGACGGACAGCGATGGCGACGTGAATGTGTCGACAGGGCTGCCGCTGGGCGCGATCAAGATTGAGAACCGGACGGGCAGTGTGCGGCTACAGGTTCCGGAGAATGCCAGCTTCCAGATCACGGCGAGCACGAGCAGCGATGAGAGGCTGAATTCGGATTTTCCGCTGACAGCTTCCACGTCAGGCGGAACGAAGATGCTGAAGGGGCAGGTTGGCAGCGGTGGTCCGAAGATTGAACTGACGACGACTCACGGCAGCGTGGAGATCAGCAAGGGGCCGACAGCGACGCCGGGTGCGATGAAGAGCCAGGCGCCGCATTTCAAGAGCCAGAAACCCGTACACCCAACCGTTCAATAACGACAGATTCGATGCGTGCGAGCACCTGATCGAGTGTGAGCTCGGTTGAATCGATGACAATGGCATCAGGAGCGGGACGCAGCGGGGATTCAGCCCGGTTGCGGTCCCGCTCGTCGCGTTTGCGGAGCTCTTCGTGGAGAGCTTCTGGCGTGGCGGCGGCCGATGGAGTTTCCAGATAGCGGCGCTGGCTGCGGGCTTCGGGCGAGGCGTCGAGGAAGAACTTGATTTCGGCGTCAGGGAAGACGACGGTGCCGATGTCGCGGCCTTCCATGACGATGCCGCCGTTGCGGCCCATGGCGCGCTGGAGATCAACCATCCAGGAGCGGATGGCGGGGTGGACGCTGACGCGCGAGGCTGCCTGAGTGACAGCGGGGTCGCGCAGGGAGGCGGTGACGTCGACGCCGTCGAGCAGGACGCGGTTTCCATCGGGGGTTGGCTCAAGCGCAATGGTGGTGGTGCGTGCGAGGGCCTTGAGGGCTTCGGGGTGGTCGGGGGCGACACCGGAGTCGAGAGCTTTGCGCGCGAAGGCGCGATACATGGCGCCGGACTCAAGATTGAGCAGGCCGAAGCGGGCGGCAAGATGGCGCGCGACCGTGCTCTTGCCGGCTCCGGCAGGGCCGTCAATGGCGATGATGGGCTTGCGGGCTGGCGTGGCGTCTGTCATCTATTCGGGGCAGTCCTTTCGTGCCTGTCTGTCATTCGGATTCAGGCAGTGCGCCGCGCGGAAAAGTTACTCCGAGCGGCGTGGTTTGCCCGGGCCGCGGGGTTTCCCTTTCCCAGGTCCTTTCCCCGGGCCTTTGCTGAAGTTTTTACCGAAGCTTTTTCCGGGAGCTTTGCCGAAGCCTGATTTTCCGCCGGGTTTGCCGTAGGACTTTTTGGGGCCTGTGCCGGTGGTTTTTCCGAATCCCTTGCCGGGGCCTTTGCCGAAGCTTTTGGCGCCGGGTCTGGCTCCAGATTTGACTCCGGGTTTGGAGAAGCCGCCGGTTTTGCCGAAGGACTTGCGGGGCGGACGCTCGGAGGATTCTGCGTCGCGGTGGGGGCGGTCTTCGCCGTCGCGAGATTTGCGGAAGTCGGGGCGGTTGGCATAGGGCTTTCGCTCGCCGTAGGGTTTGCGCTCGCTGCGTTCTCCGCGTGCGCCGTAAGATTTTCGCTCGCCGTAGGGTTTGCGTTCTCCGCTGCGTTCGAATTTCTGGCCGAAGGGCTTGTGCCGTTCGCCGGATGTGGATTTGCGGAACGGAGGGCGATCTTCGCCGGTAGAACGCGGTGCGCGTTCTGGGTGATCGGATTCGGCGAAGCCGGAGTCTGCTTCCGGGCGCGGTTTGCGGAATGGCGGACGGAAGCCGCTTTCGCTGCGGGGTTCGAAGCTGCGCCCCTCACGGGGTTTGAAGCCGCCTTCGCGGCGCGGTTTGAAGCTACGGTCGTCACGGGGTTTGAAGCCGCCTTCGCGGCGGGGACGGAATCCTGTTTCGCTGCGTTCGGGGCGGCCTTCCCGATCGTCACGGGATGGGCGGTTGTATCCGCCTTCGAACCGGCGGGGCTTGAATTCGCGGCGCGCAGCGGGACGCTCGGAGCGCCGATATGGTTCGCGTGGTTCGGTGCGCGGCGTGTACTTGTGGATGCGTTCGTGAGGCTCGTGACCAACGGGAGTTACGTGTTCTGACACGCTTTCGATTTCTTCCGCGGTTGGCGCGGGGGCTTCGGCGGGCTGGGGCGCAACGATCTCAGGGAATTCGGGCAGTTCCCCGGCAACGTAGTAGAGCGTGTTGGGGCCGAGAGGAATGGTGGAGAGCTGGCGCGTGGACACGAGCGCGTGGAGGACTTCGCGCAGCCTGGAGCGCGAGGCGAGCGGCGACAGGAAAGATGCGGCTTCATCCTCAGTGGCTGCGATGGCCGAACGCAGGTAGTCGGCGAGGAAGAGCGAGAGCGCTGCACTCTGGGCGGTGGTGGTTCCCTTGGTGCACTCCCTGGGGCAAAGAGTTTTGGCGAGCGCCCAGGTGGTTTCGCCGTCGTGATAGCGGGGAAAGACACGGAGGGTGCCCCAGAGGTCGATGAGGGCGCGGCGTATGGACGAGTCGGTGACTTCGCGACCTACGCCGGAGCGGATCTGGTCGGCGGTGAGCTCGCCCTGCTCGTCGAGGAGCTTCCAGACGCTGATATTGAGGGGCGAGGTGCGGCCGCCGGGCGCGGCTTTCCATGCGCGGTCGCCGCGCAGGGAGAAGAGCCACGGGAGGCGGTCGCGAGCGATGAGAAAATCGGGTTCTTCGCTGAGCGTGCCGAGCAGGTTGAGCGGAAAGACCTCGCCAGTGGTGAAAAGGCGACGGGCAAGCGAGAGAGCGTTTTCGATATCCGGGCGCGCGGGCGTGTGCTCGAGCCTGCCCATGCAGGCTTCAACAAATGTGGGGCTGGGTGCGCGGAGCTGCTGGCGGCGCGGGAGAAAAAGAAGAAAGCCGGTGGTGGCGACCCAGGATGCGGCTTCTTCCAGGGTAAGAATGGGTTCGGCATTGTGATGCCAGAGGGCGGCACGCGCCTCGATAAGCTGCTGCGATGTCAAAGAAGGTCCTTTACAGGGAAGGGGACGGTACAGATAGCTGCCAGCTTTTGGCCATTAGCTTTTAGCTGGAAGCGAACGGCCAAGAGCTAAGGGCTAAAGTGACTAGATGCGCTCGAAAGCGCGCTGAATGTCCTTCCATGAATATCGTAAAGCAATTGGGCGGCCGTGGGGGCAACTGGTGGGATGGGCGGTGCGGGCGAGCTCGGCGAGGAGCCATTCCATGCGCTGGATGTCAAGCGGGAAGTTGACCTTAATGGCGGAATGGCAGGCGATCGAGGCGGCGATGCGGGTGCGCATGGTTTCGAGATTTTCCGATTGAGCGGAGTTGCCAGCCTGTTCGAGGACCTCCATGAGCATGCGCTCGAGACGTGCGCCTTCGAGGCCGACGGGAGCTGCTTTGACGGCGATGGTGTGGGGGCCAAAGGGTTCGGCTTCAAAGCCATTGCGATCCAGTTCGGCGGCGATTTCGGCGAAACGGACCATCTGCTCGGGGAGCAAATTGATAAGCATGGGCATGAGGAGGCGCTGGCGATGGACGCGCTCGACCTCACGCTCGCGGAGGATTTTCTCGAAAAGGACGCGTTCGTGGGCGACGTGCTGATCGATGATCCAGAAGCCCTCGTCGTTGACGGCGAGGATGAAAGACTCACGGAGCTGGCCGAGGGGCTTGAGGGATGCGAGCGAGGTGAGGTTGGCTTCCGCGCCGCCGGGCGGTGGAACTGGTTCTTCGGAGTGCTCGTGACCGCAGCTTCCGCCGGGAATGATGACGGCGGCAGCTTCCGTAGCCTGCGGCAGCGGGGATTCCGGCATTGCGGCGGTGGGTCCGACGCTGGGCGAAAAGGCGTAGCGAAGATTTTCCGCAAGGGCGAAAGGCAGTGGTTGAGCGGAGGGTTGCTGGGCGGGCTGCGTGAGGGTGAAGGCGGCGACTTCAGGATCGGCGGGGATGGGTTCGGAGTCCGTGACGGGGTATGCGGAATCCTGCATGGGCTCGCCGGCGGGCAGAACGGAGGAGACGGGTTGGGAACCGTGGAGCGCGGCGAGGAATTCGGCGGTGGGACGCGCTTTCATGAGGGTGTTGCGGACGGCGTCGCGGACGAAGTCGTGGATGACGGTGTTCTGGCGGAAGCGGACCTCGGTTTTGGAAGGGTGGACATTGACGTCGACCTCATGAGGCGGCATTTCCAGGAAGAGCAGGGCGACGGGAAACGAGGTGGGCGGGATGATGTTGCGGTAAGCCTCGGTGATTGCGTGGAGCACGAGGCGGTCGCGGATGAGGCGATTGTTAACGAAGATGTAAATGGAATTGCGGTTGAGCTTTTGCAGGGCAGGCTTGGAGACGAAGCCGCGTACGCGGAGGAAACCGGGGTCAGGCGGCTGATAATCCTGATCGCGGCGCCATGGCGGCGGCTCGGGCAGGCCGGCGCGGTCAAACGGGCGCTCGGCGGCGACGTTGATGAGTTGCGAGAGGGTTTCGGCGCCGAAGATCTGGAAGACGCGGTCGGCCGGGCTCTTGACGGGCGGGGCGAGCAGGAGGGTTTGCGTGGCGGAGTGCAGTTCGAAGTGCTTGTCAGGGTGGGCGAGCGCGTAATGGGTGACGAGGGCAGAGACGTGGGAAAGCTCAGTGCTTTCAGCCCGGAGGAATTTGCGACGCGCAGGGGTATTGAAGAAAAGGTCTCGAATGGTGAAGGTGGTGCCTTCGGGCGCTCCGGCGTCTTCGACGCGCTGTATTTTGCCGCCGGTGATTTCAATGAGGGTGCCGGAGGTTTCGCCGCGGGCGCGGGTGGTCATTTCCAGGCGCGCGATGGAGGCGATGGAGGGCAGGGCTTCGCCGCGGAAGCCGAGGGTAGCGATGGAAAGCAGATCGTCGCTGCTGCGGATCTTGGAAGTGGCGTGGCGCTCGAAGGCGAGCATGGCGTCGTCGCGGACCATGCCGTGGCCATTGTCGATGACGCGGATGAGCTTGCGTCCGCCGCCTTCGACTTCAACGCGGATACGGGTAGCTTCGGCATCGAGGGCGTTTTCGAGAAGCTCCTTGACGACGGAGGCGGGACGGTCCACGACCTCGCCGGCGGCGATCTGGTTGGCCACCTGATCGGAAAGAACGCGAATGCGACCCATGGGAAGAGAGTATAAGAGGCGGTGGCCAGGAGTCAGGAATAAAGCGGCCAGTGGTGAAGCGGCCAGTGCCCCAGTCAAGCCGGAAACCGGACTTGAGTGGGGCACCGTGGATTCAGGGGGAAATCAGGCTTTGGTGGAAACCGGCTCAGGGTGCTGCTCGGCGGTGTGATCCGCGGAGTGTTCGGGAGCCAGATCGCCGATGACGTGGAGGCGGAGGAAGTTGGTGGATCCGCTGAGGGTCCGGGTGCCAGCGACGATGCCGAGGATGTCGTGGCGGCCGGCATAGCCGCCTTCCAGGATGACCTGTTCGGCCATATCGACCATTTCTTCCGTGGTGGTGGCCTTGGTGCAGAGAATGGGGCGCACGCCCCAGAGCATGGCCATGCGGTTAATGACCGGTTCGACGCTGGAAAGCGCGTAGATGGGCGGCTTGGGGCGATACTTGGAAAGCTGACGGGCCGTGGTGCCAGTTTCGGTGAAGACAGCGATGGCGGCGACGTCGAGGTCGTCGGCAGCGTGCGCCATGGATTCGCAGATAGTTTCAGGAATCGAGAGCTTGAGGTGATCGGGCCGGGCTTCGATATTGCCGCTATGCAGGTTGCTTTCAGTTTCCGCGACGATACGGGACATCATGCGGACAGCTTCGACGGGGTACTTGCCGGCAGCGGTTTCGGCCGAGAGCATGACCGCGTCGGTACCGTCGTATACGGCGTTGGCGACGTCGCTGGCTTCCGCGCGGGTGGGGCGCGGGTTTTCGATCATGGATTCCAGCATCTGCGTTGCGGTGATGACGGGCTTGCGATAAGCGGCCGCGCGGCGAATCATGTGCTTCTGAATGGCGGGGACGCGCTCGGGAGGGACTTCAACGCCGAGATCGCCGCGGGCGACCATGATGCCGTCGGCGACTTCGAGGATGGAGTCGAGATTGTCGATGGCCTGGGGCTTTTCCAGCTTGGCGATGAGCCATGCGCCGGTGCCGGAAGCCGCGATGCGGTCCTTGACGAGCTTAACGTCTTCCGCGGTGCGGACGAAGGACAGGGCGATGGCGTCGACGTCGTGTTGGAGGGCGAACTCGAGATCGATTTCGTCCTTTTCGGTCAGCGACGGAACCTTGACGGGGATGCCGGGCAGGTTGATGCCCTTGTGTTCGCCGAGAGTCCCGCCGTTGAGGACGGCACACTCGACGTCTTCACCGTGGATGGCGGAGACGCGGAGTTCGATGAGGCCGTCGGAGAGCAGGATGCGGTCACCCGCGGAGAGATTTTCAGCAAGGGTGGTGAAAGTGGTGGATATGACCGTCGCGGTTCCGGCGATGTCG
>DAHVZZ010000540.1:0-2226 GCA_027323785.1 Acidobacterium sp.
GTCAGCAGCCCCCACAATTCATATTCGCCGCTGCGCCGCAGCTGCTCCAGCGTCCACGCGCTGTCCTTCCCACTACTCCACGAAAGAAGAAGCTTTCTCACGTGAACAGTCTGTCACAGTGGAGGGGGCTTCGCAGCCCGCTACAGCCAGATCGCCTTATGTCCCGGACACTGCTGCCCGGCTACCTCAACAAAGGTATCCAGCAGCGGCAAACCGTAGCGTGAAAGGTACGCCATTCCGCCGATCGTCCTCTCCTGCGGATGACGATCCGGGAAAAGGTTGAAGCACAGCGTATCCACATGGCGGCGAATGCTGCCCTCCCGCTGGAGTTGGTAATTCGCGGCCAGCCGCCGCAGCCGGTTCATCTGATAGCGCATCTTGGACGCCGCAACCTTCGCGGCGCGGCCCAGTTCCGCGTCGAGTGACTCGCTCCACTCGATCAGCGTCTGCAGCTCGCTGTCCAGCGCGTTGCCTGTAGCGGCGATGCGCTGCTTGCCTTCGATGGGAATGGCGCGGGCGCCCAGCCGGTTCGCCAGTTCGTCCGGATGCAGTTCGAAAATATCCTTCAGAGACAGATCGTGGTGCGCCAGCACCTTGTCGATCGATGGCTCAATCAGCGTAGCGCTCAGACGCGGAAGCACCGCCGTCGTTCGCCCCAGAATCGCCTGCGAGACCACCTGGTTCTGCGCAAAATACGCAATCTCAGCCGGACCGCCCACATAGGCCACCGTGGGCAGCAGATAATCCTGGAATACCGGGCGCAGCAGCGCATTGGGGCTCAGGCGCTCAGGGGCGGCGTCGAGGATCGCCAACAACTCCTCCGTCGAGTACTGAGCCTTTCCGTCGGACCCGTTCACCACCCAGCCACCGTTCTTCCGCCGCAGATGCTGGCGGGCTCCCGTGGCTTCGTCAATCAAAAACAGCAGGCTCGCGCCCGGAGCAACCAGAACCTGAGAATGGTATCCCCGCTCGGCCAGCAGCCGGTCGCGCTCGTGGAGCGCCGCTTCCAGCTCGTCGGCCCGCTCAATCGCCTGGCGAAGCACCGGCGCACCCAGCCGGTGGAATTCCCGCGTCGAGGCATCGATCACCACCAGCCCATGATCCGCAAAAATCGCCGCCAGCAACCGCGCGAAAGCCGAAGCAAACGTCGCCTCCGGAGTATAAGCCGAAACCAGCAGATCGAACTCCGGCGTGCCGCCGATCAGCTCCGCGGCCCGGTCCAGCAACTGCGTTACCTGCGCTCCCAGCCGAACGGTTCCAACCGGCTGGCCGGTATGCGGACCTTCGGGATGCAGGCGCAGCGTGTGCAGCGCGTGGCGCGCAGGCAGCGTCACATGATCCGCTTCCGCCAGATCGTGGTCTTCCGAGGCCAGCCAGAAAATCGGAACGCAATTCGCCGCCTGAGCCCGTCGGACAACCGTGGCGGCCTTCAGCAGCGTGAAGAGCGGGCCGCCGAAAAGAGCCACCTGCTGCCCGGTAACCACTGCGCCCGCTCCCTGGCGGAGGCGCTCAATGTTCGCCAGAGCCTTCGCACTGGCTCCCCATCCGGCATTCTGCTCGCGCAGCAGACCAGCAACTTCATTGCGATGGGCCGCCTCTTGCGCGGGAATCGCCATCTGCCAGGCATCTGACCATGGAGTGGAGTTGTAAAAGGGCGCAATCGGCTCGCGGGTATCAGCGTAGTCGAGAAAAAGCCGGCTGAGCCGGGGCAGCATCGAGATGGGATAACAGTCGACCTTCACGGCTGGGTTGTTGCCTTCTCAAGAGTTTCTCATGCGATGGGCTTCCGATGCTCCGGCCCGGGCCGAAGATGCAGATAGATCCGTGAGTCCGGCCACCGATCCAGCAGGCCGCCCGGCACACACGGGTGCTAGCTTAGAAATCAGTGCAGTCAGCGAGGAGACGAATGGCGAAAAAGGCAGGCGCAAACCTGCGGAAGAATACTCCGCACGCGGTCCCGGTCCGGGAGAAACTGAAGATTCAACCGGGTAAACCCGCCGAGGTGCTGCAATCGAAGGTCGCATACGAGGGCTCCCTTTTCCGCGTGCTCAGCGAGGACATCCGCGAGCCCAACGGCACCGAAGCCCAGCGTGACGTCATTCGGCACAATGGTTCCGTCGTCGTGCTGGCTCTGGACAAGGGGAACAGCAGGCGCGATCCACTGGTGCTCATCGAGCGGCAGTTTCGCCACGCCGCGCAGCAGTTCCTCTACGAACTCCCTGCAGG
>DAHVZZ010000544.1:0-6414 GCA_027323785.1 Acidobacterium sp.
GACACCAGCATAATGTTCATCACGCCCACCCCGCCCACCAGCAGCCCAACCGACGACACGGCAAACATGAAAATCACCAGCCCACCCGTAATTTCCGACCACAGTTTCAAAATGGAATCCGGTCCGAAAATGGCGAAGTTGTCGTTCTTCTCCACCCGCACCCGCCGCCGTGCCCGCAGCAGTGTTTGAACCTCCTGCGTCACCAGTGCCTTGTTGGCCAGATGGTCGTACTTCACGCTGATAAACGTGTCCAGCACTTCCGGATGAATCTTGTAGAACGTGCTCATGGGAAACACCGCTTTGTTGTCGTTCGGATTGCTGCCCCCGCCGAACGGCTGCTTGTATTTGCCCAGCACGCCGATCACCGTGAACACATGCCCTTCGATGATCACGTCTTTCCCCACGGGATTGTGCTCGCCGAACAGCTTCTTCGCCGTGTCATGCCCAATCACCGTCACATCCGCCCGCCGGAATTCGTCGTCCTGGTTGAACAGCCGCCCTTCCTTCAGATCGACGTTGTTCACGTCCGCAAAGCTCGGCAGGTCCCCTTCCAGAATCGTGTTCTGAATGCTCTTGTTCTTGTACTTCACCGCCACGTATCCGAAGCCCTGCGTCCAGTTGCTGAACGACCGCGAGGCGTTTACCCCAACCACGTGCGGCAGTTTCCCAATCGCCTCCGCGTCGGCCAGCGTCAGCTGTTTGCGCGCCAGCATCTTCGCCGTCGGCCGCGCCCCCACAAAATTCCAGCGGAACACCCACAGAACATTCGTGCCAAACTGATCGGCAAACGCCGCCACGCGATTATTGACGCCATTGATCAGCGAAGAGATGGCGATCACCGTGGCCACCCCGATCACGATGCCGAGGATGGTCAGCCCGGAGCGCAGCTTGTTGGTGCGCAGTGTATCCATCGCCATGCCCACGGATTCCCGCGTATCGTTCAGTCTCATTGCCTACATCTCCGCTCGGAGCGCAACAATTGGATCCAGCATGGCCGCCTTGCGTGCCGGATACACGCCAAAAAAGATCCCAATGCCCCCGGCCACAAACAACCCCAGAAACACCGCCCATACCGCAATCGCCGACGGGAATCCCACCAGATGCGTAACCGCCTCGGCTATGGAAATGCCGAATATAATCCCCAGCATCCCCCCCACCAGCGCCATCGCGGCCGATTCAATCAGAAACTGCAGCAGAACGTCGCGACGCTTCGCCCCCAGCGCCTTCCGTATGCCGATCTCCCGGGTTCGCTCCGTCACGGAAACGAGCATGATGTTCATGATGACTACCCCGCCCACCACCAGCGATATCGCCGCGATCCCCACAATGACCGTCGCGAACATTCCGAATATCTGATTGAACAGGCTAATAAACGTTTCGTTCGTCAGGATCGCAAAGTCGTCAGGCTGCCCCGGAAGATCGTGGCGCCGCGCTCGCAGCAGCTCGCGAATCTGATCGATGGCTGCGTCCAGCGCCCCCGGGGCGGTTCCGGCCTTGGCCGAAATCGAGAGACTCTGGTGCTCCCCATGCGTATGCAGATACGTGCTCAGCGGCATGTCCACATAATTGTCCTGACTCTGCCCGAATACCTCGCCCATCCGCTCGCCCACGCCGATGATCGTGTAGACCCCGCCATCCACCCGCAGCTGCTGTCCGATCGGATCCACCGGCGGCAACAGGTTATGCACGATGTCATAGCCAACCACGATGTCGTGCGTCCCCAGATCGTTGTCGATGCGCGTAATCGGACGGCCCTCCACCACATGCAGGTCGTTGATGTCCACCATCGCCGGCGTCCAGCCGTTAATCTCCGTGTTCGTCGTGGACTGCTTTCCGCTGATCACCGTCCCCGTCGACGAAATCGCCGCTCCCATCGTCAGGCACCGCGTGCAGGTCCGCTTCAGATAGAGATAATCGGCATAAGTAATGTTCTTCCGCTTCTGCTCCTTCAGATACTCGGCTCCCGAAAAAGTCACCGGGTTCAGCCGCGTCACCGTGAGCACATCCGACCCATGGTTCGCGATCTTTTTCACCACGAACATCTTGGCGCCATTGGACAGCGTAATGACGGCAATCACCGACGCAACCCCGATCACCACTCCAAGAATGGTCAGGATCGTCCGCATCTTGTTCGCCCACAGCGACTGCAGCGCCAGTCGAATCGCTTCTCTGAATGCCATGGATTAAAAACACCCTCCGCCCCGCTCTTCGGGGCCGAACGGTCATACTTTCCGGAAGATCAATACTACTCTACGCAGCTTCTCCCGCCGCAGTTCCCCGCAGCCCCCCAGGCCCGCTCAATCCGCCCCATATTCCTTCCGGTACCAGGCCACCGTGCGGCGCAGCCCCTCCTCGAACGACACCGCCGGATCGTACCCAAATGCCTCCCGCGCCGCCGAGATGTCCGCCAGCGAGTTCTGTATATCCCCGGTCCGCGGCGGCCCATATTCTGGCCCCTCGCCAAAACCCAGCAGCTCCGCCAGCACCCGGTAAGTCTCGTTCAGCGTATGCCGTTCCCCGCACGCCACATTGAATACCCGCCCTGCCACCTTCTCCGCCGGAGCTTCCATCGCCAGCAGATTCGCCGAAACGGCATTTTCAACATAAGTGAAATCCCGTCCCTGCTCCCCGTCCCCATGGATCGTCGGCCGCTCTCCCCGCATCATCTGCAGCGTGAATTTCGCCATCACCCCCGAGTACGGCGAGTCCGGCACCTGACGCGGCCCAAAGATATTGAAGTAGCGCAGGCACACCGTCTCCAGCCCGTAAACCTGCCAGTAGCTCTTCATGTAATACTCGCCCGCCAGCTTCTGCACCGGATACGGTGCAATCGGCATCGGCACCATCGTCTCCCGCCGCGGAAATCCCGGCTGGTTCCCATAGGCCGACGACGACGCCGCATAAACAACCCGCCGCACGCCCGCCGCGCGAGCGCCCTCCAGCAGATTGAACGTCCCTTCCAGATTCGCCGTGTGGCTCGTGCGCGGATCTTTCACCGATCGCGGAACCGACGGCCGCGCGGCCTCATGAAAGATAAAGTCCACGCCTTCGCACGCCCGCGCCGTCGCTTCCGCATCGCGAAGATCGCACTCGATAAACCGAAACTTCCCGTCCAGATGCGCGATGTTTTCGCGCTTCCCCGTTTCGAAGTTATCCAGACCGCAAACGTCCGCGCCCCGGGCAATCAGCGTCTCCGTGATCCAGGACCCAATGAATCCCGCACAGCCAGTGACAAGATAAAGTGGCATTTGTATTCATCCTACCGGATGACAATTTATTTCCACTGGCCTTGCGGCCGCGTCGTGCATACTAGGAAAAATGGAAATGCTTGCTCCCTTTCGACTGGCTCCATTCTTCCGTACGCGGCCCTGGGGCTTCCGCGATCTTTCCCCCTGGTATACCTACAAAACTGAAGGCGAACCCATTGGCGAAGTCTGGCTCACCGGCGAAATGTGCCAGGCAGAAACCGGCCCCCTGAAGGGCCTCTCGCTGAAAGAAATCACCCGCCTGCACCGCACCACCCTCCTCGGCCCTCTGCTCGCCGGTAAGGATTTCCCCCTCCTCATTAAGCTCCTCTTTCCAAAGGAGAAGCTCAGCGTCCAGGTCCACCCCGACGACGTCCTCGCCCAGCAATACGGCGAACCCCGCGGCAAAACCGAATGCTGGTACGCCCTCGACGCAAAACCCGGCGCCCGCGTCGCCCTTGGAATCCGCCCCGGAGTCACCAGAGAACAGATCACCGGCGCCGTCGAGGACCAGTCCCTCGAATCGCTCCTCGAAATGGTCCCGGTCCACAAAGGAGACATGCTCTTCGTCGATGCCGGAACCGTCCACGCCATGGGTCCCGGCGTCGTCATCCTGGAAACCCAGCAGACCAGCGACCTCACCTACCGCCTCTATGACTACGGCCGTCCCAGGGAACTTCACCTCGAAAAATCCTTCGCCGCCATGCACCTCGCCACCCGCGCCGGCAAAGTGCCGCCTCGTCCGGTGAATGGCCATAAGATTCTCATCGATGAGCGCTATTTCCGCGTCGAACTTTGGCCCCTGCGCGCCGGCACTGCGCCCTCCCTGGTTGCACCCGTTCAGGTCGTGCAGATGCTGTTCGTCGCCGAAGGCCGGTTGAAAATCTCCGGACCCTCCTTCGAGCCCTTCACCGTGGAACGCAATCAGCTGGCAGTCGTTCCCGCCGCTGCTCCTCCATGGACCCTGGCCACCGACGGATCGACCGAAGTCATTCGCATTCTTCCGCCCAGCGATTAGTTTTTTTTCATTTCCTCGTCGCTGTTGTTAAATTTTTCCTCATCGAACCTCATGTACTCGGAGTGCCTGTGGCTCAACCCATCGACTTTCGCCCTATCATCCTCGCGGGAGGCAGCGGTACCCGCTTTTGGCCCCGCAGCAGGCGCTCCATGGCCAAACAGGTCCTCGCCCTCGATGGCGAGCGCACCATGATCCAGCGCACTCTCGATCGCCTGACCGTCGGCCGGCATGTTCCTCTGGCTCGCCCGGAAGACATCTGGGTCATCACCAATTCCCTGCTCGCAGGCACCATCGCCACGCAGCTCGACGCGGTTCCCCACACCCAGATCATCGCCGAACCCGCGGCTCGCAACACCGCCCCGGCCGCCGGCCTCGCAGCCCTCCTCATGGAACGCCTCCATCCCGAAGCCGTCCTCGGAATCTTCCCCGCCGACCACGTGATCGCGGACGAGGAGGCTTTTGCCCGGACCATCCAGCGGGCCATCCAGCTCGCCGCCCAGCAGGACAATATCGTTGTGCTTGGAATCGAGCCTACCCGGCCGGAAACAGGCTACGGCTATATCGAAACCGGTTCTCCCCTGCATGATGGGGTGCTGTGTGTACGCCGCTTCCTCGAAAAACCCAATCGCGAACGCGCGGAAGAGTTCGTAGCCGCGGGCAATTACTTCTGGAACAGCGGCATGTTTATCTGGAGTGCTCGCACCCTCGCCAATGCCGTCCGGGAATATCTCCCCGATACCGCTCCCCTCCTCGAGGAAATCGCGGCCGCCTGGGGCACTCCCGAGTTTGCCTCGACCTTCGCCGATCTGTATCCAAAATGCGAAAACATCAGCGTCGATTACGCTGTGCTGGAACCGCGTTCCGCCAAAGGAGAGCACCGGTCGCATCTCTATTGCCTTCCAACCAGCTTCGGATGGAGCGACCTCGGCTCCTGGACCGCCCTGCATGAATATCACGTCGAACACAATGCAGGCGACGACTCCGGCAATGTCGCCGAAGCCGCCGGTAAATTCGTCCTCAACGCGAACAATAACTATGTCTATAGTCCGAAGCGCTTCGTGGCTTTAGTCGGCGTCGACGACATCGTCGTCGTCGAGACAGAAGACGCTCTCCTGATCACCACTCGCCACCACTCCCAGGACGTCGGCAAAGTAGTGAAAGAACTCGCCGCACGCGGGCAAGAGGAAATCATCTAGCAAATGGCCACAAATTCTTCTATCAAATTTGGCACTGACGGCTGGCGTGGCATCATCGCCGACGACTTCACCTTCGACAATGTACGGACGGCTGCCGCGGCCATCGCCAGCTACGTGCTCGACAATGAGGACGCCGCGAAGGGCGTTTGCATCGGATACGACACCCGCTTCGGCTCGCCTGCCTTTGCCGCGGCCGCGGCTGAGGTCATCGCCGCCGCCGGCATTCCCGTCCGCCTCGCCGACCGCATCACTCCAACCCCCGCTCTCTCCTACGCCGTAAAGAACTCCGGCGCCGCCGGCGGCGTCATGATCACCTCCAGCCACAATCCCGCCCAGTGGAATGGCGTCAAATACAAGGCCGCCTACGGCGGTTCCGGCAGCCCTTCCATCATGAAGGAAATCGAAAGCCGGCTCGGCAAACCTCTGCCCTCCGCCGCACCCGCTGCCATCGAGCGCGTCAACTTCCTGCCGGCTTACGTTGACGCCATCCAGAAATTCGTCGATCTCGACCTCATCGCCCGCTCCGGCCTCCGCTTTGCCGTGGATTGCATGTATGGCGCGGGCGCAGGCATTCTCGCCGGCATCTTCAAAAGCATCGGCGTGGACTTCGTCGAGATTCGCGCCAACCACGATCCCCTTTTCCCCGGCATCAATCCCGAGCCCATTGAGCCGCACGTCCGCGCCTGCCAGGACGTCGTCGTCTCCCAAAAGTGCGACGCCGGCTTCATCACCGATGGCGACGCCGACCGCATCGGCGCCTCCGATGAAGACGGCAATTTCGTCGATCCCCACAAAATCTACGCCGTCATCCTCCAGTGGCTCCTCGAGCGCCGCCAGTGGCCCGGCGACGTCACCCGCGCCTTCAACACCACCTCCATGCTCGATCGCATCGCCGCCCGCTACGGCCGCCGCCTTCACGAGCACGGCATCGGCTTCAAGTTCGTCTGCGATCTCA
>DAHVZZ010000546.1:0-2620 GCA_027323785.1 Acidobacterium sp.
ATCATGGGGATACAGCTCCAGTCCCGAGCCCGACACTTCAAAACCCCTCAGCACCGACACATGGAACTGCTTCAGTTCCACGCGGCTGTCGAAGCGCGCGCTCAGCGCATCCACCACTTTGTCCTTCAGCATGGGGCCCGCATCGTGCAGCACAATCCCACCGGCAATCACCACCCCGGCAAAGATCAGCCCCGCCACCAGACCGCTCCACAAGAGGATCCGCCGTGTTCTGCGTCGCCTTCCAGGCTGCACTCCCGGCGTCTGCGCCTCTGTCCCGTTGCTCACTCTTCTCCCCTTGCTCCACGGAGCGCCTGCCTGCACCTCCCGCCCCAGTCGCTTAGAACCCGCTTTGTCCCGGCAGGCTGCATCGTACCGCCAATTTACAGGATTGCTATGCACCCTGGAGCGCTTCCCCAGGGTTTCCCGCATGAAGCGCGGCTCGCCAGGTGGAATCGAACCTCCATCTCTTCGAAAAGACGCACCGCCTCGCCATGAGCACCTGCGACTCCGGCGTCCAGTGGGATCTGCCCTGCGGCTGGACGTCCATCCCATGGCTCGCCATTGTCGGCATAAAAAATTGTGGCGACATCAAAGACGCCACACGCAGCGCCCGCAGGTTCATCGCCACCGTGCGCGATAATCTGATCTGCGGCCACGCCATTCGCGAGAAGGACAACGTGGTCGCTGCCTCCATCCGCTTCCACGTCGAGGCGGGTTACCGCCAGAACCTTGTCGGCTTCTGGACCAACGCCGTCTACCTCAAACTGCAGCAGCTGCTCCGCCAGGCCGGTCTCCCTGCAACCCCGGCCCCGACGAAACATCTTTCCTGCGCAACCCGTCCATAGACCCAGCGGCGTCAAAGGGCCAAACCGTGACCAGATCCGTCTCCGCCAAAATGATTGTCGGTCTCGGCGAGCTCCTCTGGGATCTCCTCCCCGACGGTCCGCGTCTCGGCGGCGCTCCCGCCAACTTCGCCGTCATGGCCGGATGCCTCGGCCACCGCGCCGTCATCGCCAGCCGCATCGGTTCCGACGACCTCGCCGCGCAGGCGCGCCAGCAGTTGAACCACCTGCCCGTCGACTCAGGCTTTCTCCAAATCGACCCATCCCTGCCCACAGGCACGGTTTCCGTCCTGCTCGAAGCCGGCGAGCCGCACTACACCATCCACGAGCCCGCCGCCTGGGATCGCCTCACTCTCACCCCCGAGTGGCGCAACCTCGCCCGCGCCGCCGACGCCGTCTGCTTCGGATCGCTCGCCCAGCGCAGCGCCCACTCCCGCGAAACCATCCTTGCCTTTCTCGACCTCACCCGCTCCTCCTGCGTCCGCGTCTTCGACGTCAACCTCCGCGACCCCTTCTGGTCCGCCGCGATCCTCCACGAATCTCTCCTCCGCTCCACCATCCTCAAGCTCAACCTCCAGGAGCTTCCCCACCTCCTGCACTCCACCGGCATCTGCCCCTTTGCGCCTCCGCCCGATGACGACGCCGCGCTCCTCACCGCCACCCACCGCCTGCTGGAGCACTACCCCATCCACCTGGCCTGCGTCACCATGGGCGCACAGGGCAGCCTCATCGTCGCTCGCGACGACTTCCACCGCCATCGCGGCATCGCCACCGCCGTGCGCGACACCGTTGGCGCCGGCGACGCCTTTACCGCCGCCCTGACGCATTACTATCTGCAGGCCGCGCCGCTGCCGGTCCTCAGCGAGGCGGCCAATCGCTGGGGCGCATGGATCGCCTCGCAGTCCGGAGCCATGCCCGAAATTCCCGCCGATCTCCTCGCCGGCATCGCCCGTCTCATCGACGCACGCCGCGAATAGTCCGCGCCCCAAAAACACCCGCCTGTATGCATCGCCGCAAAACTCCGCGCCGCCCGTCTCTCCGCATTTTGAATCCGTCAAAATCGGCTCTCCGGCTTCTTCCTTCCTCCCGCCGCGAATGGAGTATTGTTCCCACGGAAGCTGAGCATGCTTTGCCGAAGCGCGGCTTCCATGCGGCCATCCGAACGCCTCAACTGATTCGGACGCGGCAGAAGAACGGCGCATCAGGACCGCGCAATGGAGGAGATTATGCTCGACTTATCCACGGTTCCAATGGAAGTTCCCGCTGAGGCCAATATCATCCTCGGCCAGGCACACTTCATCAAGACAGTCGAAGATCTCTACGAAGCCGTTGCCACCACCGCGCGTCACGCGAGGTTCGGCCTGGCATTCAACGAGAGCTCGGGCGACTGCCTCATCCGCTCCGAAGGCAATGACCCTTCACTGCGCGACATTGCCATTCGTAATGCCCAGGCCCTCGGCGCCGGCCACGCATTTGTCCTCATGCTGCAGGACGCCTATCCCATCAGCCTCCTGCACGTCATCCGCAACCTGCCCGAGGTTTGCACCATCTTCTGCGCCACCGCCAATCCCGTCGAAGTCATCGTGGCGCACAGCCAACAGGGGCGCGGCGTGCTGGGCGTCATCGACGGCAGCTCTCCCAAAGGGATCGAGCAGGAAGCCGACATCGCACGGCGTCACGATCTGCTCCGCCAGATCGGGTATAAGCGATGACGGAATCCTGATCGGCCGCGCCGCAGACCGCACCCTCGCAACAGGCGGCAACCCTGCTCCTGCAGC
>DAHVZZ010000550.1:0-2810 GCA_027323785.1 Acidobacterium sp.
CGGCTGGCCAGCACCACCTTCAGCTTTTCCCGCATCTCGTCGCGCAGTTTGGCATATCGCTCGGCTTTCGCCGCCTGCCGCTTCAGCGAACCCATCTGTCGCGTCACTTCCTCGAAGATGTCATTCACTCGCGAAAGGTTCTGTTTAGCCTGCTCCAGCCGCAGCTCCGCCAGCCGCTTCTTCGTCTTGAACCGCGTAATCCCCGCCGCTTCCTCGATAATCGCCCGCCGGTCGTGCGGCCGCGAGCTCAGCAGCTGCCCAATCCGCTCCTGGCCAATGATGGCGTAAGATTCCGGTCCCAGACCGGTTCCCATAAAGATGTCCTGAATATCCCGCAGCCGGCACAGCTTCCCGTTCAGCAGGTACTCGCTGTCCCCGGTCCGGAACAGCCGCCGCGTAATGACAATCTCGCCCTTTTGCGGAGTCCGGTTGAACTTGCGCCGCCGAATCTTCAGCACCACCGCCGGGACCGCGCCTTCCACCTGCGCCGCCTGCGGTTCCGCGTCAGCCGCCTCCCCCGCATCCTGCGCCTCGCCGCCGTCGAGTACCTGCCCCGGCTGCGCCTCCGCGATGATCTCCTCGACCTCGGCGGCACGCTCCGCGCGCAGCCGTTCCTCATCCCAGTCGGGATTGTCGTTGATCACCACTTCCGGCTCGGCCAGCAGCGGTCCGCCTTCCCAGGCATCCGGATCCACCAGCGTCAGCGACACCTCCGCCATCCCCAGCGGCTTCCGGTCGCGCGTGCCCGCGAAGATCACGTCCTCCATCTTGCCGCCGCGCAGGGTCTTGGCGCTCTGTTCGCCCAAAACCCAGCTCACCGCGTCCAGAATGTTGGATTTGCCGCAGCCGTTTGGCCCAACAATGATGGCTATGCCCTGCCCCTGCACCGCTACTTCCGTGCGGTCGGAGAAGGACTTGAAGCCGAGGATCTGAATTTTCTTCAGCTTCAGCATGGGCGCGCGCTCCTCAGTGAAATTGGGCAGAAAGACCGAATCATCATGAAAAACTCTAGCCCTGGTGTCTCCACCGGTCAACGGACTGACCCCAACATCTTGTGGATAAGGCGTCCGAAACCCAACAATTAGTCTGCCGGATGCAAAAGGCGCGACAATTCAGCCCTTGCAGCGCGTCGCACGATGACCACAGCTTTCTTCCACGGTAGCCTCGGGCCGTCCCCGGAGCAAGCGGAATCCGGCCCCGGTACTCCCCCTGATTCTCCTCCCCCGATTATCCCTTTCCTTCTCTTATTCCCGTGTGGCCCGGCCTTTCCGTCCTCACCGCGACACCATCGGGGCAGCATGACCAGCGCATGACAGTCTGTCCAGCTTGCTTACCTCACCCTGCGAAATGCATCCAATTCAAGGGTTTCCGGAAACCATACCGATGCTGCCTTTGCGACATGAATCCCGCTCCCGGGCCCTCGTCATCCTGCTTCTGCTCCTTGTTCCCTGGTCAGCGCAGGGTCTGCCTGCGCCCGGCCACCCGCGGCAGTCTGCGCACACTCCCGCCAGCATCACCCTCACCGTCGTCGATGAGAACGGCCTCGCTGTGCCCGGCGCCTCGGTCACCATCGCGGAGCCGCCTCAGCCGCCCCTTCACCTCACCTCCGACTACGATGGCCGCGTCTCCTGGTCGCCCAGCACCCCCGGAACTTACAGCGTCCACATCGCGAAGCCTGGCTTCTATCAGTTCAGTCAGCAGGGCCTTCAAACTCGGCAGAAGTCCCTCCGCATCGCCCTCACCCACGAGCAGATCGTCCGCCAGCAGGTGCACGTGCAGGCCTCCACACCCGGAATCAATCCCGAGCGCATCTCCAACCGCACGACCATGAACGTGCCGGAGATCGTCAACATCCCCTTCCCGGTCAACCGCGACATCCGCGACCTGCTCCCCTACACTCCCGGCGTCGTCGCCGACAGCACCGGCCAGGTCCACGTCGCGGGCGGAGAAACTTTCAGCACCCTCTATCTCCTCGATGGCTTTGACATTCGCCAGCCCGTCACCGGCGCGCTCGACCTCCACGTCAGCACCGACGCGGTTCGCTCCATCGACACGGTGTCCACCCGCTATCCCGTCAACTACGGCCGCAGCACAGCCGGCGTCATCGCCCTCAACACCGGCATGGGCGACAATAAATTCCGCTTCAACACCACCGACTTTCTCCCCTCGTTCCGCAGCATCAACGGCATCCACTTCGATAAGTTCGAGCCTCGCTTTACCTTTTCCGGACCCGTCGTTCGCAACCATGTCTGGTTTTTCGACGGCGTCGATCTCGAATACGCGCTCAATTACATTCCCGGCCTTCCCTCCAGTGCCGATACCAACCCGCTGATCCGCGGAAGCAACCTCCTCAAGTTCCAGGGCAACCTCGGCAACAGCAACAGCCTCAGCGGATCGCTGCTCGTCAACAACTATCACGCCCCTTACGAAGGCCTCTCCACGCTCAATCCGCAGCAGAGCACCGACAAGCACGACATCAGCGCCTGGCTCCCCTACGTCCGCGACGAACAAAGCTTCAAAAACGGCGTCATGCTCGACACGGGCTTCTCCGTCATGCGTTACCGCGAAGGCTATGAGCCCCACGGAACCCTTCCCTACCAGATCACGCCGGAACGCACCCAGGGCAGCAATTATTCCAATACTGTCAACCGCTCACAGCGGATCGAAGGCTACGAGAACATTTATCTCCCGCCCCGCCACTGGGCCGGAACCCACCAGATTCGCATCGGCCTCAACCTCAGCCACATCGGCTACACCCAGCGCGTACGCTACGCGCCCGTGAATTACCTCCGCGAAGACCGCACTCTCCT
>DAHVZZ010000555.1:0-6968 GCA_027323785.1 Acidobacterium sp.
GCCAAGGCCCTCTACCTCGCCGACCTCCACGGCTGGACTCGCTTCGTCTCCATGCAGAACCACTACAACCTGCTCTACCGCGAAGAAGAGCGCGAAATGATCCCCCTCTGTCAGGATCAGGGCATCGGCCTCATTCCCTGGAGCCCGCTCGCCCGCGGCCGCCTGGCCCGCCCCTGGCAGAGCGAAAACACCAAACGTTCCGAAACCGACCGCTTCGGCAACACCATGTATTCCAAAACCGAAGAGGCCGACCGCGTCGTCGTCGAACGCCTCACCCACCTCTCAAAGCAGCGTGACGTTCCCCAGGCCACCCTCGCCCTGGCGTGGATGCTCGCCAAACCCGGCGTCGCCGCGCCCATCGTCGGCGCCACTAAAGCGCATCACCTCGACGACGCCGTTGCCGCGCTCTCCGTCAAGCTCTCTCCCGAAGAGATAGCCTCGCTCGAAGCGCCCTACATCCCGCACCCCGTCCTCGGCTTCAGCTGATGCCCCACATCGGCTTCCTGCCGACCGTCCGCCGGTCAGTGTGCCGCCGCTTTCCCCGGCAGCACACTGATCCGCGGCAGCACAATGATGTCCACCCGCCGATTCCTGGCCCTCCCCGCCGCCGTCGCGTTGCTGGCCACCGGATGGTACTGCGCATACCCTGCAGCCGAAAGCCGCCCCGGGGCCATGCCGTATTTCACAATCAGCATCCGCGCCAGCTCCGTTGCCCGCGCCGTCGAAAGCTCCCAGTTCGACGCAAACTGCGCCGTGTGGATCGGCACGTTGTCCGTGTGCCCTTCGATCCGCACATCGTAGGGCTCCGCCGCCAGCGCCTGCGCAATCTTCCCGATCGTCGCCTCCGACTGCGGATGCGGAGTCGCCGACCCGCTGCTGTAAAAACCCGCCTCCCGCAGCGATATCGTCAGCCCATTGCGCCCCAGCTTCAGCGCCACCACATGCTCCGCCAGCTGGTTCGACAGCAGCCCCGTCAGCCGGTCCTGCAGCTTCTGCAAATCCTGCCGCACCTGCGGCGAGGCCGACAGGTCGCTCCCCAGCACCACATTCACCGGCGCGGTCGCATCCTTTGAGTCGGCCAGCGCGCCGGAATCCTTCTGCGACGGCGCCGCTCCCGGAAACAGCCCCAGCGACTGAAACGCCGCCTGAATCGAGTGCGCAATCTGCCCCTGCTTCCGCTGGTCCGCCCGCGAGCTGGCGTACATCACCACAAAAAACGCAAACAGCAGCGTAATGAAGTCCGCATACGAAACCAGCCATCGGTCGTGATGCACGTGATCGCCTGTCCCGTGTTTTTTCCGGCCTGCGCTCACGCCTTCGCCTCTTTCGTCTTCGTCTCCCCATCCTGGAAGCTGGCCAGCTTAATCTCAATCATCCGCGGATTCATCCCTTCCACAATCGAAATCACCCCCTCCAGCGCCATCTCCTTCAGCCGCTGCTCCTCCCGCGCCCGGTGCTTCAGCTTGCCCGCCGCCGGCAGAAAGAAGATATTGGCCGCGCCCACGCCGTAAATCGTCGCCACAAACGCTACCGCGATGCCGCGCCCCACCTGCGCCATGTGGTCCAGATGCTGCATCACCTGGATCAGCCCAATCACCGCCCCGATAATCCCGATCGTCGGCGAAAACCCGCCCGCCGACTCAAACACCGCCGGAATCCGCGCCTCGCTCTCGCTCACGCTCTCCATCTGCACTTCCATAATCCGCCGCAGCTCCGCGGGCTCCGTCCCATCCACCGCCAGCGTCAGCGCCTGCCGCAGAAACGTGTTCTTCACCTCTGGCAGATCGTGATCGAGAGACACCAGCCCGTTCCGCCGCGCCTTGTTCGCAAAGCCCACAATCTGCCGCAGCAGCTCCGCCGCGTCGTCCCCCCGATGCAGAAATACCCGCACCAGCCGCCGCCCCGCCGCCGCCACCGTCTTCAGCGGAAACTGCAGCATCACCGCGCCCAGCGTTCCCCCAAACACGATCATCGCCGCCGTCGGCTGCAGCACCTGCCCAATGTGCCCGCCCTCCAGCAGCAACCCAGCCAGAATGCCCGCAAGCGCCAGTAGAATTCCGCCCAGACTTCCTGCATCCATCGTCGTCTTCCCGTCTCAGCTCGTCTTAGCCCGCCGCCCGCATCCGGCAGCCCAGTCCTGCCGCTCAGTCTTGCCGCTCGTCGCCCGGCTTCGTCTTCCGGTCCTTCGCATCCGCCGGCTGCATCGCCTCCGGAGCCGGCGTCCACGCCAGCGCCTGCGAATACGCCGCCGCCTCTCCGAATACTTTCCCGCGATACGCAATCGTCCGCTGCACCACCTCCTCGCAGCTCTCCAGTACCACAATCTTTTCCCCATTGGTCAGCGTCAGCACCGTGTCCGGCGACGCCTCCGCATACTTGATCAGGTCGCTGTTCACCACCAGGGGATTCCCGTTCAGCCGCGTCAGATGAATCATCCTTCGGCGTCTCCCGCGCGCCATCATCCTGTTCATCGGCGCGGATGCGGATCGATTGAATCGTGCCTCTATAAGGTGCAATCCCAGACGTCACCCCGCACCGCCCTCAGCCACCCCGCGCACGCCGCGTGCCAAACCTCGCCCCGCGTATAAAGCCCCCAGGCCTCGCGCCGATGAAGCCAGTGCAAGCGGTTCCCGGCAGCACCCCGGCCAACAACTCCGGCGCTCCGTTCAGGAACCCAACTTCAATACAGGAGAATCATCATGGCATTGGGAGTCCTGAACAACATCTCGGCCATCTACGCCGAGAACAACCTGAACCAGACGCAGGCGAACCTGCAAAACACCCTCACCCAGCTTTCTTCCGGTTCGCGCATCAGCTCCGGCGCCGACGACGCCGCCGGCCTGTCCATCGCCAACGGGCTGCAGGCCAATTCGTCCGCCCTCGCGCAGTCTTCCAGCAACGCCAGCGCCGGCGTCGGCTTCCTGCAGGTCGCCGATGGCGCCCTCTCGCAGGTCACCAACCTGCTCAACCGGGCCGTTACCCTGGCCACCGAAGCCGGCGGCGGAACGCTCTCCAGCTCGCAGCTGAGCGCGGCCAATCAGGAATACCAGGACATTCTCACCCAGATCGGCACCATCGGCAGCACCACCGAGTACAACGGCATCAGCGTCTTCAGCGCCGCGAACGGCGGTGTCAGCAGCGGTGTTACGCTGACGGCTGGCACCAAGACGGTCACCAGCGCCGCCATCACCGCCGGGAACACCCTGAGCGGCACCATTACGCTGACCGACGCAGGCACAGGCTCCCCGAGCGCCACACTGGACATGTCCAACTACAGCGGCCTGACCAATGCTTCCACCGAAGCAGCCACTCTGACCTCGCTGAATTCTGCACTTTCCGCAGCCTTTGGCGGAAGCCTGGTATCAGCGACCTATGCGGGTGGCGTACTCACCTTCACTGACAGCACCAACAACCTGACCGTGTCCGGAACCATGAATCAGGTCACACCCGTAACCGGCGGCGTCAATATCTACACCAGCGACGGCACCTCCACCGGCAGCAAGAACTATGGCATCACCGTGGGAACGCTGACGGACGCCAGCGTGGGCACCTCCGACTCCGGCGGCGGCGCCGGCAGCGCGGTCAGCGTCACCGTGGCTGGCGCGACGGGAACCGGCGGCACCACGGCCGGCGGCGGCAAGGGCACCAGCCTCTCTGGCACCAAGCTCGACAGCCAGGCGGACTCCGAAGCGGCTCTGCAGACCATCACCAACGCCATCAGCGCCGTTGCCTACCAGCGCGGCCAGGTCGGCGCCAACATCAACACGCTCACCGCGGCGTCGAACATCGCCAGTTCCGAGCAGACCAACGTGGCCTCGGCCCAGAATTCGATCACGGCCACGGACTACGCTTCGGCAACCTCCAATATGTCCAAATACGAAATCCTGACCCAGACCGGCATCTCCGCTCTGGCCCAGGCCAACAGCACGCAGCAGATGGTCACCAAGCTGCTCCAGTAAACATGCGCAGTCCTCCAGTCGCGGGGAGCTCCGGCTCCCCGCTTTTTTTCTTAGCCGCTTCTAACTTTCCCTTGCAGCTCCCGGCTTCCCATCTGCATTCCTTCCGCACGGGTAACGTATCGCCCGGAAAGCGACGATAACAGCAGCATGGGCAATGTCGGCATCTCTTTCGGTTCCCCCACCAGCGGCCAGGGCTTTGACGTCTCCAGCACGGTGAGCCAGATCGTGACCAACCTGCAGGCCGTCGAAACCCCCTGGAAAAATCAGCTGACGGCGCTCCAGTCCCAGGACACCGCCCTCACCAGCATCGGCACCGACCTCAGCTCGCTCTCCACCGCCCTCCAGTCCCTCACCGACTTTCAGGGCGTCTTCTCCGGCAAGGAAGGCTCCAGCTCCGACACTTCCGTCATCGCCCTCACCAACGCCACCTCGGCAGCCGTGGCTGGCACCCACACCGTCGTGGTCACGCAGACGGCGAAGACGTATTCCTACGCAAGCGGCGATATAAGCGCGAGCGACACGCTCAGCGGCAGCCTGACGATCGGCGGCCAGACCATCACCATCTCCGACGGCACGGCCACCGACAGCAGTGGCAACCTCATTCCCCAGAACAACACCCTCGCCACCCTGGCTGCCTACATCAATGCCGGCAACTATGGAGTTACCGCCACCGTGCCCACGGATTCCTCCGGTTCCCGTCTTTCCCTGGTCAGCAACACCAGCGGAGCCTCCGGCTCGGTTGCCATCGCCTCCGGCAGCCTCACCGACAGCACCACCGGCAGCGCCATCTCCATTACCCAGGCACAGGCCGGCCAGGATGCCATGTTCTCGGTCGACGGCGTCTCCATGACCAGCGGCACCAATACCGTCACCACTGCGCTGCCCGGCGTCACCATGCAGCTGCTGAGCGCGCCCGCCGGCAATTCCGTCCAGGTGGAGATCACCAACAACAACAGCCAGGTCGAGTCGACCGTCAGCAGCTTCGTCGACGCCTACAACACCGTCATCAAAGACCTGAATGCCCAGGAAGGCAGCAACTCCTCCGGCAGTGGTGAACCCCTTTACGGCAACCCCGCCATCGCCATGCTGCAGGAACAGCTGCAGCAGGCCATGAACTTCACCCAGTCCTCGGGCGCCATCACTTCGCTCTCTCAGCTGGGGATCACCCCCAGCACCAGCTACGACGGCACCCTTACCCTCGACACCAGCTCCCTCGACAGCGCCCTGAACAGCAACTATCAGGACGCCATGAACTTCTTCCAGGCCAGCGGCAGCTCTACCTCCTTCGGCGCCAACCTCTCCAGCGTCCTCGATAACCTCAGCAACAGCGCCCCCAATGGCCTCATCTACCTCTCTCTCCAGCAGAATTCCGCCCAGGAAACCTCGCTCAACAAGAACATCTCCGATCAGGAAACCCTGATCTCCGCCCAGAAGACCCAGCTCACCACCGAGCTGAATCAGGCCAACTACACCCTGCAGGAGATCCCCCAGCAGATTCAATACGTGGACGAAATCTACAGCGCCATCAGCGGCTACAACAAGAACTCCAACGGCTGAAAGGAGCGGCCCACAAAGCTCTATGAACTATCAGCAGCAGGCCATTGCCGGAATGAATCCGGTCGAACTCATCGTCGCCCTCTACGACGGCATGGTGCGCTTCCTCTACCGTGCTGTGGACGCCATCGAACACCACGACCCCGCCGAACGCCGCGTCGCCATCGGCCGCGTTCTCGACATCCTCATGCACCTGCAGTCCCGTCTCCGTATGGACGTCGGCGGCAGCTCCGCCAAATCGCTCTCCGAGTTCTACGCCTCCATCTTCGCGCTCTGTCTCGAAGGCTCCCGCCTCGATTCCGCCGCCCGCCTCAAGGAAGCCATCGCCTGCATCCGCGATGTCCGCGAAGCCTGGAGCGAGGCCGCCCGCGATCCCGAAGTCCTGCGCCAGCTCGGCCAGGATCAGCCGCCGCCGCCCCGTGCCATTCTTGCCGACACCCGGCCCATGGACTCCGCCAGCACCGGCTGGACCGCCTGAGCGCCGGTGCGCCCGCTCCAGCCCGGACACAAGCCCCCACAACCTATCCCGTGACCTCCAGCTCCTCTTCCAGCATCTGCTTCTGCACCAGGCTGGCGTAGTAGCCGTTGCGCGCCAGCAGTTCCTCGTGCGTGCCCAGCTCCGCAAGCTTGCCGTGCACCAGCACCGCAATCCGGTCCGCATTCCGCACCGTCGAAACGCGGTGCGCAATCAGAATCGTCGTCCGCCCCTCCATCACCCTTCGCAGCTCTTCCAGAATCCGCTCTTCCGTATACGTATCCACGCTGGCCAGCGCGTCGTCCAGAATCAGAATCCGCGGATTCCGCAGAATCGCCCGCGCCAGCGACGTCCGCTGTTTCTGTCCGCCGGAAAGCGTCAGCCCGCGCTCGCCCACCATCGTTTCAAACCCATTCGGAAACAGCTGGAACTCCTCGCGGATATGCGCCGCCTGCGCCGCCCGCTCCACGGCTTCCTCGCTCGCGCCTTCCACGCCGAACGCAATGTTCTCCCGAATTGTCGTGCTGAACAGGAACGTCTCCTGCGGCACATAGCCCACCGCCGACCGCAGCGTATCCAGCGGATACTCGCGGATCGGTCGCCCATCGATCAGCACGCTGCCCTCCGGCGCGTCGTACAGCCGCGGAATCAGGCTGGCGAGCGTCGTCTTGCCCGCCCCCGTGTGTCCCACCAGCGCCAGGCTGCTCCCCGCCGGAACCTTCAGCGAGATGCCGTGCGGCACCTCCACCGGCTTCTCGCCCGGATAAGCAAAGTTCAGCTCGCGAAATTCAATCTCCCCGCGAATCTCCGCCGGCTCCGGCTTCGCATCGCGGTCATCGATCGAAGGCTCTGCCGTCAGCAGCTCGTGAATGCGGATCACCGACGCCGTGCCGCGCTCGAAGATGTTCACCACCCATCCCAGCGCGATAATCGGCCACGTCAGCATGATCACGTAAGTAGTAAACGAGACGAAGTGCCCC
>DAHVZZ010000562.1:0-9449 GCA_027323785.1 Acidobacterium sp.
CAGCCCTTTGATGCCGATGCAGAGAATGGTCACGGCCGGCTGAGTCCGGCCAGGGCCTCGCGGGGCGCTGCGGTCGGGCGTCCAACGCTGAGATAAGTGAATCCGTGTTCCGCCATGACGGCCGGATCGAACAGATTGCGGCCGTCGATCACAATGGGTCTCCGCAGCGTACCGTAAAGGCGCGGAAGTTCCAGCTCGGCGAATTCCGGCCAGTCGCTCAGGACAAGGAGCGCGTCGGCGTCGTGCGCCGCTGCGTAGGGATCGCCTGCGTAAGACATCCGTGGCCCGGGTGGGAGAACTTCTTTCGATCGCTCCATAGCGGCAGGATCATGAGCGGCCACTGCGCAGCCTTCATCCTGCAATTGCCGGATCAGAGCGACTGCCGGAGATTCCCGGATATCGTCGGTTCCTGCTTTATAGGCGAGGCCGAGAACCCCAATATGCCTTCCCGGCAGGGTCCCCAGGGCGGACCGAACTTTGTGGAGGAAACGGGCCTTTTGCGCGGCATTGATCTCCTCGACTTCGCGTAGCAGCCCAAAATCCACTCCAAGCTGTTCGGCAACGGAGCGGAAAGCGGCTATGTCCTTGGCAAAACAGGGCCCGCCGTACCCGATGCCGGCATGCAGAAAATCGCGGCCGATTCGGTGGTCTGCCCCAATGCCGCACGCTACCTGTTCGACATCGACGCCAGTCGCATCGCAGAGATGGGCGATAGCGTTGATGAAGGAGATTTTGGTGGCGAGGAATGCGTTGGAGGCTTGCTTAATGATTTCAGCGGCTCTGGCGGAGGTGTGCAGCAGGGCCGGGGGGCTGGCTTCGCTGCGTGGACCGGGCACGGCGTCGGGCCGGCGATAGTACGAGCCAGTGGTGAGCGGGATGTAGATCTGCCGCAGGATTTCCGCAGCGCGGCTGGCCTCGGCTCCGATCAGCACACGATCGGCATGAAGAAAATCGACCACGGCGCTGCCTTCGCGCAGAAATTCGGGGTTGGATGCGACATCAAAGAGATTCCCCGCAACGCCCTTGCTTTCAAGAACCTGCCGAATCCAGTCGCTCGTGCAAACCGGGACCGTGCGCTTTTCAACGACCACTTTGTAGCTGTCGATGGATCGCGCGATTTCGCCGGCCACTGCGTCAACGAAGGAAAGATCGGCTCCCCCGGTGCAGTTCCGGGGCGTGCCAACCGCAATGAAAACGGCCTCAGCCCGCAGTGTGGCCGAATGCAGATCCGTCGTGAACTCGATTGGATTGGGCCGAGGCTTTCGGAGCAGTTCCGGCAGAAATTCTTCGTGGATGGGCGAGATCCCCCGGCGCAGCGCCAGGATTCGGGCTTCATCCTTGTCGACGCAGAAGACCTGGTGGCCGATCTCGGCGAAACATACAGCAACAACCAGCCCCACGTATCCGGAACCGATTACGGTAATCGACAAAGAGCCGCGCATAGCACCCTGAAGAGGCTCGACACTTTCATTCCCCGCGGAAAACACGCCATCCGGCGGGAGGTGTGCGCCACGCTCCGTGCAAGGGACGATGAGAGTGGCGCTGACCAGGCTTGGCCCCGCACACACCGCCGCCACGCGGTGAGTATACACACGGGGAATTGGGCTGAGGAGATTACTCATGTGTCCCCGGAAACCGTTTGGATCATGCGATTTGGCCCGTCGGTCGCCCTGGGGCCGGGAAGACGCAAAGAGACTGATTTACAATGCCGATGTGACTGCTTTTGCCCACGGATTGATGGATGCCGTCACCGGTCTCTTCTTTTTCGGAGTCATTGGCTCATTGATCGTCATCGTGCTCAGCTTCTCCGAGGATGTGATTGAGCTCTTCCGAAAGGACTAGTCACGGAGACAGCCGTGGCTTCCACAGTGAGCGTGCCTTCCACGCGTCTGCCTAATTTTGGAACCGGTTCATTTGGATTGTCTGTAATTCTCGGCCTCATCTCGTCTGTCCTCCTTGACTTCTGCTTTCCCGTAGCGGGTCCGTTGCCGCCGTGGCGCGCCGCGCTGGCGTGGATTGCACTGGTACCCCTGCTGTATGCGCTGCTCTCCGAGGGGATGGCCGGGCATCCCCGGTATATCCGGCGCGCGGCTCTGGTGGGATGGCTCTGCGGGCTGCTGTGGTACATCCTGAACTGCTACTGGATCTACCAGACGATGCACCAGTACGCGCATGTTGCTCCAGTGGGGGCGGCAGGCATCGTCTTTCTGTTCTCGGCGGTTCTGGGGCTGTATTTTGGTGCTTTCGGGCTGCTGCTGGCGTTTTTGCGGAAGCGCATGGGGGCGGGCTGGGCGCTGGTGGCCGCTCCGTTCCTGTGGGCGGCGCTGGAGCTGGCGGCGGCCCGCATCACCAGTGTTCCGTGGGACCAGCTGGGCTACTCGCAGGTGGACAACCTGTGGCTGACGCGCCTCGCGCCAGTGACCGGGGTGTACGGAATCTCGTTCGTGCTGATGGCGGTGAATGCGCTGCTGACAGGCGCCCTGATGGTTCGTCCGAACTGGATGAAGCTGCGGCTGGGGGCTACAGGGCTGGCGATCGCCGCAGTGCTGCAGATGGGATCGTTCATCCGCGAGACGCCTTCCCCGACTTCAGCCTTTGCAGTACTGCTGCAGCCCAACAATCGAGTGGCGAACAACGGAGGCTGGCAGGGAAAGGAGTGGGACGGGAGCGTGGCCTGGCTGTTGCAGCAGAGCGTGCGGACCTGCACTCCGGCCTTTGTGGGAATGCCCAGACCGCATGTCCCCACTCCGCAGCAGAATTGCCGGCTGAATACGGCCCCCCCGGGCGTAGTGGTCTGGCCGGAGACGGAATCGTGGTTCGTGAGTAACCAGCCGCAGACAATTGCGGCTGTGCAGGCGGTCGCGCTGGCGGCACACGCGCCATTCGTAACGGGGATGCTGGGGGTGAATGGCCGCGACACCTACAACTCGGCCCTGTTTACCCGGGCGAACGGGACCATCGAGGGACGCTACGACAAGATCCATCTGGTGCCGTTCGGCGAATACATTCCCTACCGCAGACTGTTCTTCTTCGCGCATAAGCTGACGCATGAGCTGGTGGACCTCCAGCGCGGGACGAAGCGGGTCGTGTTCCACGCGAATGGCCACACATTCGGGGTCTTCATCTGCTACGAATCCGTCTTTGCCAACGAGGTGCGGCACTTTGCCGAAAATGGGGCCCAGGTGCTCGTCAACATCTCCGACGATGGCTGGTACGGCAACACAAGCGCACCATGGCAGCACCTGAACATGACCAGAATGCGGGCGATCGAGAATCACCGGTGGGTGCTGCTGGATACCAATTCCGGCGTCACGACCGCGATCGATCCTCACGGGCGGGTGACGTATTCGGCTCCGCGCCATCGGCTGACGGCCCTGACCGTGCGCTATGGCTACGAGAAGGGGACGACCTTCTACACCCGGCATGGAGATGTATTTGCTTACTTCTGCTCGGGCGTCCTGATCCTGTTTCTGCTGCTGGGCCTGATGCAGCGCCGGACACTGGCCTGAAGAGGTCTGGTTTTTCCGCTCTGCCTTCTTCGCATAGAATTTAGCTATGCTTTCCGATCTGGAATTCGCTTATGCTCCCGTCCGCGAAAAGGTACGCGGGTTGCGGGAGTATCTTTGACTCGCCCCGCCTTCGATCCGATTTAGCCGCCATTGAAAAGAAGCTGGCCGACCCGGAACTATGGTCGAATCCGGCGCTCTCGCAGCCGCTGATGCGCAACCGTAAAAGAATTGAGGCGCAGCTGGCCGACGACCACGAACTGGAGCGGCGGACGGGCGATGTAGAGGCCTACTTTGAGCTGGCCCGCGAAGGCGAGGCCGTGGAGCCGGAACTGGAGCGCGAGATTCGGGCCCTTGACGAAGTCGCGGAGACGATGGAGTCGCGCACGATGCTGTCCGGCGAGACGGATCCGCTCAATGCCATTGTGACCGTGCATCCTGGCGCAGGCGGCACCGAGTCGCAGGACTGGGCCGAGATGCTGATGCGCATGTATCTTCGCTGGGCCGAGCAGCAGGGCATGAAGGCCGAGATGAACGACTACCAGGCCGGTGAAGAGGCCGGAATTAAATCCGCCACCTTCACGATTGCCGGCGAGTACGCTTTCGGGCTGCTGAGCGGAGAGACGGGCGTGCATCGGCTGGTGCGAATTTCGCCCTTCGACCAGGCGAAGCGCCGGCATACATCGTTCGCTTCGGTATTCGTCTCGCCGGAGATCGACGATTCGATCGAGATTGACATCAAGCCGGACGAGATTCGGACGGATACCTACCGCTCAGGCGGCAAGGGCGGCCAGCACGTGAATACGACCGACTCGGCGGTGCGGATTACGCATCTTCCAACCGGCATTGTGGTTCAGTGCCAAAACGAACGGTCGCAGCACAAGAATCGCGAAAAGGCGATGAAGATGCTCCGCTCGCGGCTGTACGAATACGAGCTCGAAAAGAAGCAGGCCGAATCGAAGAAGCTGGAAGATTCCAAGCTGGACATCAACTTCGGGTCGCAGATCCGGAGCTATGTGCTGCAGCCATACCGGATTGCCAAGGATCACCGGACGAAGGTGGAAGTGGGCGACGTGGATCGGGTTCTGGACGGCTATCTGGAGCCGTTCATTCGTGGTTACCTGCTGATGAAGCGACAGGGTGGGGTCCCGGCGGCGGTGTCGGCGGACGACGAACTGGAATAGCTGCGGTCGGCTGCTGCTTGAGGTTCGCCGCGCGCCCGCACCTGTGAACGGCGCAGTGATGGGGGCGCGCTGGCGGTGTGTCCTGTCAGGCGGTGGCCGCCGGAAGTGCCGTCTCGGTGTTCCGGGCTGCACGCTTGTGCGCGAAGATGAGCAGCCCGATGCCGAAGACGATGGCTCCCAGGCTGGCGACCTGCGCGTTGGTCATGCCCCAGAGGACGCGCGGGTTGATGCGGATGAATTCAACCAGAAAGCGGGCGATACCCGTGAGGATGAGGTATTCGCCGGTGATCTGTCCCAGGGGCCGGCGCTTGCCCGGGGCTCCGCGGCGCCACAGATACCAGCAGATGAAGATCGCTCCGAAGAGCTCATAGACGGGAGTGGGCTGGACGCGGCAGTTGGAGGGCCAGCCGAATTCAGCGCAGGTTCCCATCGGTCCGGTGGTAGGCACAAGACCATGCGGAAAAGCGATACCCCACGGCAGATGGGTGGGCTTGCCATAGTCGCCGTCGCCGGAGATGAGGCAGCCCATGCGGCCGACTCCGTAGCCGATAGTGGCCGATGGCGAGGCGAGGTCGAGCATGCGGAGACCGCCGATTTTATAGACGCGGGACTGCCAGAGGAGCGTGGCGATACCGAAGACGAGGCCGCCGTACCAGGCGAATCCGGCGCGGTTGAAGAGTTCGGCGGCCGGGTGCTGCATGAGAATGACGGGATGCTCAAGGACGTGCCACAGCTTGGCTCCGACGACGCCGGCGACGGTGGAGACGGCGACGATGCTGATGGCGTCCGCGTCGATCTTCCAGCGTTTGAAATTGAGATAGAGCACCCAGGCTCCGGCCACGGCAGCCAGCCAGAGAAGAATGCCAAACGTGCCGATGGTGAAGTGTCCGATGTGAATGAATGGGTACATACAGAAGTGTCTTCAGTATAGACGGGGGGCAGGGACATTCGGCTCCGGGTACCCCGGGGCGTGCTTCGGAGCCGGTGCATCCAAGGTGGTGGACGGGGTGCGATGGCACTTCAGGGTGGCGGGCAACGATAGTCGCGGGCCGGGAGGCAGTGGTAGTATCCCGCTGGGGTGGCCTGGAACGTATTGCCCCTGTGACGGTGGAGACGGAGATGGAAGTACTGTTTAGCCGCGAGCGGATTCGGGAGCGGGTGGCGGAGCTGGGTCGCCAGATTGACCGAGATTACGCGGGCGGCCGCATCGTGCTGGTGGGCGTGCTGAAGGGCGCCGCGATCTTCCTGGCCGACCTGGCGCGGAGCATTTCCGTGGATAATACGTTCGATTTTGTGGCCGTATCGAGCTACGGAAAAGAGCAGCAGTCGAGCGGCGCGGTGAAGCTCATTAAGGATCTGGACGAGCCCGTGAATGGGAAGCACGTAATCGTGGTCGAGGACATCCTGGACACGGGGCTGACGTTGAATTTTATAAGGAGGCTGCTGGAGCAGCACCAGCCGAAGTCGCTGCGGATTGCGGCTTTGCTGGACAAACCGTCGCGGCGGGTGGAGAAAATCGAGGCGGACTACGTTGGGTTCACGATACCGAACGAGTTCGTGATCGGATATGGGATGGATTACGCGGAGCAATACCGCAACCTGCCGGACATTTACCGGATGCCGCCGTTGTAAGGCGGTTGAGCGGACCGGACGAACGATGCGTCCTGAAAGTGGGTCAGGGCCCGAAGAGGAGTTGGAAAGTGGCGGCGATTCATGTGATGGAAGAGGAAGAAGAGCTTGAAATTAGCGGCTGGGACGCGGAGGCATTCGCGAGGCAGGCGCTGGAGTCCAGGAAGAATCTGGCGGCGACGATCGATCATACGCTTCTCAGGCCGGAGGCGACACGGGACCAGGTGGTGCGGCTGTGCGCGGAGGCGGCGGAACATGGCTTCGCTTGCGCGATGGTGAATCCGGTATGGATCGCGCTGGCTAAATCGGAGCTGTCGGGAACCCGTGTGCCGATAGGCGCGGTGATCGGATTTCCGCTGGGCGCGTCGCTGGGCACGACGAAGCGCGAGGAGGCTGCGGCGCTGCTGAAGCTGGGCGTCCATGACGTGGACATGGTTCTGAGCCTGGGGCTGCTGAAGAGCGGCGATAACCATGCCGTGCAGCAGGAGATCCGCGGCGTGGCCGAGGTCGTCCACGACGCGGGCGGCGTGGTGAAGGTGATTCTGGAGACGTGTCTGCTCTCTGTGGAGGAAAAGCTCCGGGCGGCGGAGCTGGCGATTGCCGCGGGCGTCGATTTTCTGAAGACCAGCACGGGTTTCTCGACGGGCGGAGCCACGCCGGAAGATGTGGCGCTGCTGCGCGGGGTGGCTGGAGGCCGGTGCGGGGTGAAGGCCTCCGGCGGCATTCGGACCATTGAGGATGCCCGGAAGATGCTGGAGGCAGGCGCCAGCCGAATCGGTGCCAGCGCCAGCGTCGCCATCATACAAGGACTGCAAAGGGGCTGAACGATCAGTCTGAAGTGGTGGAGAAATATGAGCCGGATTGTGGTTCTCCGGCTCGGAGTTCGCTGATGACTGAGAAATGGGGGAGGACGAGGAGGAAGTACGTACAGGAGATCAGTGGTGAGCAGCTGGCTGCACGCCGTCGCGCAGAGAAGCCCGCATGCGCGCGATCTCGTCGCTCATCATGCGCGTGGCCACGAGGCAGAGCCGGGGCGAACATTCCAGCAGCTCATTGACGCGGCGGGCAGGAATGAAGGCCAGCTCGGCGTCTTCATGAACAGCGGCAGAGAGGCTGTATTGGCCCGTCAGCGTTGCCGGAAGCCCGAGGATTTCGCCAGGACCAAAGATGCGAGCAGGGAACACGTCCCCGGCAGAATCCAGAGTCATGCGCACCGTTCCTTCGCGGATGATGAAGATGCCGGAGACCGGTTCGCCACACCGAAAGAGAGAGGTTCCGGCAGGCATCGAGATAACTGAGGCGATACGATTCAGCTCCGCCCGGAGCTCATCTGTTTCAATCGACATAAGTGCGACCTGTGTAGTCTGTTTCCCTTCTGCTACTCCCAAAATTTTGACGAGAAGGGACGGGCGGGGCTGTGATACGCGTCACAGTTGCGGGCGCGGCGTCGTAACTCTTACTGTGACATTTTGTTCATGTTTGCGTCATGAACGCAAAGTGGGCGCCACAGTGTGACGCTCGGCTGCGGCGGCGCGGGTCGCGTTGTTGAGTCCCTGGAAGATTTCCTCGTAGTTCTCCTGACCCTGCTCGGCGGCAAAGCGAAGATGGTTGACGCGCTGGACGCAAATCTCAGTGGCGCCGGGGCGGGTGCGGAGGATCTCCATGACTTCAGAGGTGAAATCGGCGAGTGGCATGGCGCGAGGGTCACGCCTTTGGTGCGAACCCATAAGCTCTGTCTGAACGTAGGGTGGAATGATCTCAATCACGCGCACCCCCGTGCCCTGGAGCTGATATCGCAGCGACTGGGTCCATGAATGAATGGCGGCCTTGGTGGCGCAGTATGTGGGCGTCATGGCGAGCGGCAGGAACGCAAGCCCGGAAGAGACGGTCATGATCACCGCGTCGGGCCTTTGTTTGAGGTGCGGCAGCAGGGCGGCGGTGAGACGAAGCGGGGCAATGAGATTCGTCTGGATGGTGGCTTCGACAATGGCGAAATCGGAATCGGGGTCGTTGAGGTCCTCGCTCTTCATGATGCCGGCGTTGTTGATCAGGACGTTCAGGTCGGGGAAGCGGCGGACGATATCGCCGGCAAAAGCAGCGACGCTGTCCGGGCTCTGAATGTCGAGAGCTGCGGATTCGATCCCGGGATTGGCGGCGACGACCTCATCCAGCGCGTACTTTCGACGACCCGCGACGATGACGCGATTGCCGGCGTGGTGGAAAGCTTCAGCCAGAGCTCGGCCGATGCCGGAACCGCCTCCGGTGATCACGATGGTGTTGCCGGTGAGATTCACAAAGCTCTCCTTGCACAGCGAGCGGTTCGGCCATGGAGGCCGTTTTTCTTCAGACAACCGATTCTACAGGCAACCGCGCTTTCGCTGTTTTTTCACGCATTCTGGTTGTGCTGGAATGAGAAGGAATGGCAAGCAATTCTTTCCTAAAGGCCGGAGCGCCCTTTTCAGGCCAAGGGCGCGCGCGGGCCGGGTCTGTTCTTTTGCGGACGGCACGACGGGACGCGGAGAACGCGCGGAGCTACGTCTTTGCCGATCCGGTGAAGGTGCTGGCGGCGCGACGGCTGGAGGAGATTCCGGCGATTTTTTCGGCAATTGAAGTGGCTTTACGGTCAGGGTTCTATGTTGCAGGGTTCCTGAGCTACGAAGCCGGATACCACTTTGAGCCGGCGGCGTTGCGCGGCGATGGTAACCCGAGGTTGTGCGATCTGCCGCTGGCGTGGTTTGGGGTATATCGGGAGCGCCAGGACGAAGTGACGGAGTACGGACGCAGGAACTACGGCGAGGCGGTCGCCGCCGAGTTTGGGTTTTCGTGCGAGGAGTACGGCGAGCGGGTCGCCCGCATACGGGACTACATTGCGGCCGGCGATTTCTACCAGGCGAACTTGACGATGCCGGTGGAAATGCCGTGGGCGGGTGATGCGGCGGGGCTGTTTGCGCGGGTGATGGAGAGTCAGCCGGTGGCGTATGGGGCGCTGATCGATACGGGCGCAGAGCAGATCATCTCGGCATCGCCGGAATTGCTTTTCCGCAGAGAGGGCAGCCGGATCACGGTGCGTCCGATGAAGGGCACGGCGGCGCGGGGTGTCGATGCGGCGGAGGATGAGCAGCAGGCGGCG
>DAHVZZ010000588.1:0-6288 GCA_027323785.1 Acidobacterium sp.
AGCCGCCGGGCGCCGTCAGATGCAGTTCCACTCCGTGCAGCGTCTCGTTGCCGCCCGCGCTCAGCGATACGCTGACCACGGCGCTGCTGCCCGGCGTGAAGCTCTTCGGAGCCATCACCGTCACCTGCCGGCCGCCGATCGCCTTCGTCATCTGGTAGCTCGCCTTCAGCGGCAGGTTGGCCAGCGCCGAGGAGTCGCCGACGTACACCTGATAGGTGCCGGTGCTCTCGGTCCAGCCATTCTGGCCCCACCACCACTCGTCGCGCGGCGTGATGGTGAAGTGCACCACCTTCGACTGGCCCGGCTCCAGCATGACGCGCTGGAAGGCCACCAGCTTGCGCGGCGGCTCGCCGGTCGAAGCCGGCATGCCGAGGTACAGCTGCGCGACGTCGGCGCCGGCGACGTGGCCGGTGTTGGTGACGCGCGCGCTCACCTGAACGGGGCTGACGCCATCGACTTCATGCGCGCTGACCATCAGGTCGCTGAAATGGAACTGTGTGTACGACAAACCGAAGCCGAAGGGGAACATCGGCTGGATGTGCTTCGCGTCGTACCAGCGATAGCCGACCAGCAGCCCTTCCGAGTAGTGAACCTTGCCGTCCACGCCGGGGAAGCGCTCCGGGCTGGCTGCCGGAACATCGGCGAGCTTCACCGGGAAGGTCACCGGAAGGTGCCCGCTCGGATCGACTTTGCCGTAGAGCACATGGGCCAGCGCCGTGCCGTTGGTCTGCCCCGGATACCAGGTGTCGAGAATGGCCGAGACGTGATCCAGCCACGGCATGGCAATCGGCGCACCGGCCTGCACCACCACGACGGTGTGCGGATTGGCTTGGGCCACCGCGCTCACCAGCGCGTTCTGCGCGGAAGGCAGGTTCAGGTCGGGACGGTCTCCACCCTCGCTCTCGGTGTTATCCGCCACCACCACCACCGCGATCTTCGCCGACTTCGCGGAGGCTACCGCCTTCTGGATGTCGGAATTCACCGTGGAGGGTGTTGCCCAGGTGATTTTGCTGACCGGGCAGGAGGCGGTCAGCTTGTAGGTCTGGCCGCTGGTGAGGTTGATGGCCGCTGAATGCGGCGAGCCGGGCGCGTTGATGAGGATCTTTCCGTTGACGGAAAGCCTCGTAAACCAGCGGTTGCAGCCGGCGCCGAGACCGAGGATGTACCGGCCGCTCTCCGTGGGCTTGAGCGTTGCGGAGTGCTGCCAGCCGTGATGGCCGCTCGTCGACGGGCTCGAAAGATTCGAAGCCGGGATGGGCGTGAGCTCAGCATCGGTGGGCAGACCCTGGGTGTAGCTGACGCCGGAGGTTCCGGCAATCGCCTGGATACCGGCCAGCGGGGAGACCGTGGAGGATGGGATGACGTGGGCGCTGCCGCCGCCGCCATAAGTCACTTCGGCCGATGCCGCGGGGCCGATGAGGGCGATTTTCGTGGATGGGGAGAGCGGCAGGAGATGGCCGTTGTTCTTCAGCAGAACGGTGCCGGTTTCCGCGATCCTGGTGGAGATTGCCTGGTGCTCCGGCGTGGTGGCCACCGCGGTGGTTGAACCGGCCGGCGGATGATTGAAGAAGTTGAAGCGGAACATCTGGTAGAGGATGCGCTCGACCATGGTGTTCAGCACGGCGCGGGGAATGGCGCCGTTGGTTACCGCTTTCTGCAGAGGTGCACCGAAGAAGCCGTTGTCGGGCTCCTGCATGTCTGTTCCGGCGGCGGCGGCGGAGAGGCTGTGGACGGCGCCCCAGTCAGAGGTATTGAAGCCGTCGAAATTCCACTCGTCGCGCAGGACGGTGGTGAGGAGGTAGGGATTCTCGCAGCTGTAGTAGCCGTTTACGGTTGCATACGAGCACATGATGGACGCGACTTTGCCCTTGCGGATCGCGGCGCGGAAAGCCGGCATGTAGAGTTCGTGCAGAGCGCGTTTGGAAACCAGAACCTGGTCCTTCGGCGTATTGCGGTAGGTTTCCTGGTTATAGGCGTCGAAGTGCTTGACCTGGGCCATGGTGCCCTTGTTCTGGATACCGCGTATTTCGGCGGCGCCAATGACGGCTGCGAGCTGCGGATCCTCGGAGAGGCTTTCGAATTCGCGGCCCCAGCGGGGGTCGCGGTCGATATTGACGGTGGGTCCGAGGTCGACGGAAGAGCCTTTGGCGGCCTGCTCAGCGCCGATGACCTCGCCATAGTCAAAGGCGAGTTTCGGCGAGAAGGTGGCGGAAACGGCTGTGCCCGCGGGCAGGTTGGTGACGTCCTTCAGTCCGTCGCCCACGCCGTTGGGTCCGTCTTCGAGACCAAGCTGCGGAATGCAAAGCGAAGGAATCGCAGGCTGGGTTCCGACATAGGGATTCGTGCCGTGGCCTTCGACCATGGAAATTTCGTCGCTGATGGTCATCTTCTTCATGACCATTGCCACGCGCTGGGCGATGGGCAGATGCGGATTGAGCCAGGGGCAGGCCGCGGGGTTTCCGACGGGGCCGGGCGGCGGGGCCGGAGCCGCACTGGCTGTGCCACAGAGAGCCAGGCTGAGTGCCGCAATGCCGGAGGCTGCCAGCAGCGGCCGAAAACTGATAAGGAACTTTGTGGCTGAAGAGAGTCGATGCGGCTTCATGAGGACAGATTCGAGAGCAACCGTGCTGCGCGATTCGCAAGCGTAACGCGCCGGCAACGTTTTATGCCGGTTCATTCTTTTGGATCCTCCATATTGAAAATCGAGCTTTCATGATCTGGAAACAGCCGCCTCCGGGTGCATTTACAGCCGGGGCGAGGCTGGCAAATTTGGTACTGTTCGAGATTACTCCTCAGAAGGAGGTTGGGAGGCATCTGCATCGGCTACGGGAACAAATGTGGCGCGAGCGCCTGCGGGAGAGGTGATTGCGGCGTGCATGGCGGGGTGGTGGCTGATGAATGGCGGGGGTCCCGGTATGTATCCGCCTGGATTCGGTGACCGGCTGTCCCGTGTCAGCCAGGGGCGGCGGACACAGGACAGCGGTGCAGCGGTACGGCGCTGAACCCCTGGGTGGGGTTTACATCTTCCCGCGCGCGGTGGGAGGCAGGATGCCGTTGAGGCGCAGATAGGAGGCCGCCTGGGAGTAGTGGTCGGTCCAGTCATCGGTCATCATGATCATGCCGCCGCCGCGCGAGAAGGCGTGCGGACCGAAGAGATGGATGGGACTGCTGAGGTTGCCGTCCGTCTGGTTGGCGAAGCGGCTCTCGCAGTAGGCGTAGGAGGCCTGGAGATGGCTGACGAGGGTAGCCTTGGGGGGATTGGCATTCATGATGCCTTTGGCCGCGGCGGGCATAGCAGCTCCGGTGAGTTTGGAGCAGAAGAAGTAATTGGAGGCCGTGGCGTGCTTGATGAGATGGCGGAAGGTCCACTGGGCCGGGGTGGGCCGGTAGGTGTACTTATCGGCGGGCATGAGTTTGGCGGCGGCGACCATGTGGCTTTCGCTCATCGTCATAATGTGCTTCACCGTGGTGGTGATGGGGTTGGCGGACTGCGCCAGAGCCAGGGGCGCCAACATTGCCGCCAGGGAAAGACACAGCGGTACGCGCAATTTCATGAAAGGTCCTCCATGCTGAGAAATTGAAGCCATGGAATCCTGGGGACATGGCAACCCGCCCATGATACGCGGGTTGGATGACGAGCGGCTGGAGCGGGCAGGAGCGTGGCGCGGGGGCTATGGAGCGGAGGTGAGCAAGGGCATCCTCAGCGAGCTGGTTTGCCTGGCTGGGTGCCGAGGCCGACGACGGCGTCGAGGCGCTGGTCGTGGGCGGGAGTTGCGGTTTGGGTGCGCCAGGTTTGTTCGACGAGGGCGAGGGCTTCGGCGGCGTCGCGGGCGACCTGAATGAGGGCGCGGTTGGCGGGGCGGATGAAGCCTTCGGAGACGCTGTGGTCAAAGAAGGCGAGGAGACGGTCGTAATAACCGTCGAGGTTGACGAGGACGCAGGGCTTGGCGTGGATGCGGAGCTGTGCCCAGGTGACGATCTCGATGAACTCGTCCATGGTGCCGTAGCCGCCGGGGAGGGCGACGAAGGCGTGGGAGCGGTCGGCGAGCATGGCCTTGCGCTCATGCATGGTGCGGACGACGTGGAGCTCGGTGAGGCGGCGGTGGTCGATCTCGCGCTCGCGGATGACGTCGGGGATAACGCCGATGACCTCGCCGCCGGCTTCGAGGGCGGCGTCGGCGATGACGCCCATGGTGCCGACAGAGGCGCCTCCGTAGACGAGGCCGTAGCCGGAGACGGCGAGGAGGCGGCCGAGATCGCGGGCGGCATTGCGGTAGACGGGGGAGACGCCGTCGGCGGAGGCGCAGAAGACACAGACCCAGTTTTTGTCGGCGGCCATTGGTTTTGAGTTTAGCGAAAAAGCCTGAGGGCAAAGGTGGTCAGGATGTTAATGCTGGGCCACGATGTCGGCGGCGATGCGGTCGTACTCGCGCTGGGTGATGGCTCCTTTGGTGACGAGGGCATGAGGGCCGCGATAGGGGCGGCGGCTCTGGATACGCCGGGCGGAGGCCGGATCGATGCCGGGGAGGCGTTCGAGGCGGGCGATGCTGGCGGAGTTAACGTCGACGAGGCCGGCGGCCTGAGCGGCTCCGCGAGTGCGGAGGCCGGCATGGACGCCTTTGGCGATGTCGTGGGCTTCGCGGCGAGCGTTGGCGGCGGCGGATCGGGCTTCGGCGGCGGCCTTGTCGGCGGCCATTTTTGCGCGGATGGTGGCGCGCTGTGCCTGCCGCTGAAGGTGCTGGTCGGATTGCTGGCTGGAACAGGAAGCTACGAACAGCGTGGCCGCGAAGAGAGCGAGGATGGCTGCGATGCGAAGGGCTGGATGATGGTGGATGGTTGACTGCACAGGTTCCGCACCTCCTGGTTTCTGGATGGAAGCGTTTGATTCGCGGCGCGTTGCCGGGAAGTGTACCGGGGGGTGAAAAAAATCCTGTGCAAGGGCAGGCGAACAGCGCTAACATCCTTGACCGGACGGCCCCTCCTGCCTTCCGAGCCCGGGTACCCCGGACCCGCCCGGCACCAGGAGCCGGCTCAACCGTTACGCCGGCAGGGAGAATCCCGGCGCCGCCCGGTTGTAGCCGGTCACACGATCTCTTGCTCGACCGATGCCACGCACGGGCGACTCGTCGCTTCCGACCGGGGCAGCGGAATTCGGAGTCCCGAGGCGAACTATGAGCTCAATCATGGGCTATATGCCGGTCGTCTGGATCATCTGGGCATCGATTATTACTGTCCTGCTGATCCTGCTTGCCTACCGCTCCAACCTCACCCGTTACGAGGAAGATCAGATTTTCCTCGGCGAAGCCAGCGATCACCAGAAGAAGGAGCAGGAGGATCTTCTGGGGAGAGTGAAAAAAATTCAGCCGGCGATCAGGATCGTTTCCGGTGTGACGGTCGCACTGACGGTTTGCATCATCGGTGTGTACGTCTGGACGGCTTTCAGCAACCTGTAAACCTGCCCCTCCCCAGCAGCGCGGGGGCATGGCAGCCGAGCTGTGCCGCCTGCGAGATGTCCGCGCCGGGCTGGAAGGCTCCCCGCCTTCCGGCCCCGCGGAGTTGTATTCTTGATGTTCTTTGCGAGCACGCCCGAAGCGGGCAGGCTCGATTCCGAATCCGGTCTGCGCGATTTTCGTTTCGGCTGGATGGCTCAGGGAGCCTGACATGAATTTGCGTTTGCGAGGGATTCTTCGTCCCGCGTGGTTTGCCGCGGTGTTTGTGGCTTTAGGGCTGGCGGCGGGGGCGGCAGTGGCGGCGGGAGCGCAAAAGGAGACGGCGCCGAAGACGCCGTATGAGAGCGTGGATCCGCTGATCGGGACGGCTGGCGGGGGGAACACGTTTCCGGGGGCTTCGCTGCCGTTTGGGATGATCCAGTGGAGTCCGGACACGGGACCGGATGCGTGGTACCGCTACACAGATCATCGAATTTATGGGTTTTCGATGACGCACCTGAGCGGCGCGGGGTGTCCGCTGTACGGGGATTTCCCGGTATTGCCGATCACCGGGCAGCTGACGGCGAGTCCGGCGGAGGAGATCAGGGCGTACACGCAGCCGTTCAGCCATCAGCAGGAGAAGGCGCAGCCGGGGTACTACGCGGTGACGCTGGCGGATGGCGTTCGGGTGGAACTGACGGTGACGCAGCGGGCGGGGATTGCGCGGTTTTATTTTCCGGCGGGGAAGGCGGCGCGTTTGCTGATCAACGCCGGGGGCAGCGCTAATTCGCATCCGAAGCCGGGGGCACGGCGGAATCCGGCGCGGGAGCAGGATGGATACACGATCCGCCTTGACGGG
>DAHVZZ010000609.1:0-1880 GCA_027323785.1 Acidobacterium sp.
GTGCTTCACCATCGTGTTCACCAGCACAAACACCACTTCGTGCGGCAGCGGAGCCAGGTGGTAGTCCAGGCTCCGGCAATCCAGCAGCAGCGCATGGTCCTCGGCCCCGCACGCTGAAACAAACTGGTCCATGATCCCCACCGGTGCACCCACATACTCGTTCTCCGCCTTCTGGCACAGCTTCGCAATCTCCGGACCCGTCATCGTCTTCCCTGCCAGGTGCAGCAGCGCCAGCGCCGTTGCCACTTCAATCGACGCGGACGAGCTCAAACCCGCACCCAGTGGTACGTCTCCCGTGATGCTCATGGAAAAACCGGGCGCCTCAATCCCCGCCTGCCGCAACATCGCCAGCACGCCCAGCGGATAATCCTCCCAATGCCCGCCGCCCCGCTCCGGAAGCTCCGCCAGTGCCATGCGCGCTTCCTTGTCGAAATTTGCCGAGTACAGCACCACCTGCCCATCCGTCCTCGGTGTCACCCCTACTGTGGTCGTCAGGTCAATCGCCGCGGGGAACACAAACCCCTCCGCATAATCGGTATGCTCGCCAATCAGGTTCACCCGGCCGGGCGCGGCAAACAGAGAAGGGCGTGCTCCAAACCGCTCCCGGTGGAGATCAATGAATCCGTTTACATCGAGCATGGCGACTGTCAGTTCCCCAAAAAGTTTTCCTACGGCAAAACTTGATTCTACGGCTTTCTACGGCTTTTGCTCGCTGCTTTCTGCTGTTTTCTGCATCGCAGCTTCCAGACGGGTCCAGATCTCATCCATCCACAGGCGATGCTCAGGCTTCATCAGCACGGAGCGCAGGCATGTTACCATCCCGCCTGCACAGCTCGCACCTGGTTCTTTCCACCCGTCCCCGCCAAATATCTCCACTGGCATCTGCACCAGTGCCAGGTGCAGATCGCGATCTGCGGCATCCTCAAACACGGCCCGCGCCCGCGCTGACGACTCCTCCAATGTCGCGCCCTGCAGCGCCCACACCACGATGTCCAGTTCCGGTTCCAGCGGCGCGATGGCATACTCGCTCTGCCGCAACCGCCGATGCAGATCCAGCGCCGCCTCGCGCCCTGCTTCCAGTCCCGCGGCAAATTCCCCGCCCCCCACCAGTGGAAGCAGCCGTTGCGTCGTCCACAGTGCCACCGCCGCCGCACCGGCCCGCGAGCACTCCAGGCTGATCTCGCCCAGATGCAGCTCGCTCGACGTGAAATACGTGTACGGCGAATCGTGCTTGTAAAACCGCCCCACCGCCGGATCCCGAAAGAGCACGCATCCGCACCCGTACGGCTGCAGCCCATGCTTGTGCGGATCAATCACGATCGAGTCGGCCTCGCCCAGCACGTCAAACGCGCGCCGAGCTTCCGGACCCAGATTGCCCGCCAGCGTAAAGTAGCCGCCATATGCCGCATCGACATGCACGCGAAAACCATACCGTTTCCGCAGATCCAGTACATCCGCCAAAGGATCGACCGCGCCCAGCGCCGTCGTCCCCAGCGTCACCACCACCGTGCCAACATTTCCCTGCTGCAACCGCTCTTCCAGCGCGCCCATATCCATCCGGCCCTGCGCGTCCGCGGCAATCTCTGTACACTCCAGCCCCAATACCGCGCTGATGCGGGGATGCGTGTAATGCGCCTGCGCCGATGCCGCAATCCGCTGGCCGGGCATCATCCGTCCTGCCACCCACAGCGCCTCCAGGTTCGCGAACGTACCCCCGCTCGTCAGATGACCCAGAAACTCTTGCCACCCGAACATCCCCGCAATCTCGCGCACCGCCTCCATCTCCATCGCCGAGCTCGCACGCCCGCCATCCCGCGCATGATTGTTCGGATTCACCGCCATCGCCATCGCATACGCCGCGTGCGCCGCCGGATGCGGCG